>JBILBT010000305.1:0-3639 GCA_044353545.1 Crocinitomicaceae bacterium
CCTTGGTGAACTACAAAAAGAGCGTCAAGAAACCTTGAAAAAGTTGCAGGCGGAAGGCATCCTGAATAAAAATCAATTCCTCGATTTTCCCTTATTGCCTAAGCGTGTTGCTGTAATTTCTGCCGACCAAAGCAAGGGGCTTTCGGATTTTATGCAGGTGTTGGATCAAAACACGCGCGGATACCGTTTCTTCACGATGTTGTTCCCCGCTTACCTACAGGGAGACATGGCCGTGGCATCGATACAAGAACAATTGAAAAAAGTCGAACGGGTGAAACAACACTTCGATGTGGTAGTTATCGTTCGCGGTGGTGGTGGTGAAGTGGGCATGTCCTGCTACAACAATTTTGCGCTCTGTAAGGCGATTGCTACCTTTCCCTTGCCTATTTTAACAGGAATTGGGCACTCCACCAACATGACTGTAGCAGAAATGGTGGCCTTTCGAAATGCCATTACACCGACCGAACTTGCGGATTTTCTCCTTGAAGCTTTCGACGCTTTCGCAGTTCCCGTTTTAAATGCACATGACCAAATATCGTCAGGGTCAAGACAACTGCTGGAAAAAACACAGCTGCGCTTTGGCAACGAAACGCGCTTATTCAGAAATGCCGTTAGACGTTGTAGTGAAGCCAATAAAAACACCTTGCACAAAGTAAGCGATGCCTACCGATCCAATGCGCAAGGGATGGTGCGGCGTCACCGTCAGCTGATGGACTTTAGCAGCAAGGAACTCTCACGCGCAGCCCGTCTCGTTATTGAACAAGGAAAAGAGGGCGTCAAGCGTGTACCTGATTCCTTGAAACAACGGACCAACTTTACCTTGGCAAACGCGCTTAATCTAGTCATTCAAAAAGAAAACTTGGTTCGGCTGATGGATCCAGTGAATGTGCTCAAAAGGGGTTATTCGATTACTACGGTGAATGGCCATACGGTGAATGCCTCGTCGGAATTGGGGGAAGGAACCGTGATCAAGACACAAACCTTTGATGTAGAAATAGAATCAACAGTGATTAAAAAGGAGACATATGGAAAATGAAATGACATACACGGCAGCTTTTGATGAATTGCAGCAGATTGTCGCGGACATGGAAGATGGAGAAATTACGGTTGATGACTTGGCTGTGAAGGTCAAGCGCGCCGCTGAATTGATTAAAATTTGCAAGTTGAAGCTCACGTCAACCGAGGAGGATGTGAATGCCATTTTGAAAGAATTGGAAGGGTAAAAAAAATGCTCAAACGGTTCGGCGTCAAGTCAAACCCCAATGATTCAAACCCTAAACCGTTCGAATCATTTGGGTGGAGAAAATTTTTGCACGCTAGAAGTCCCGAAGATCGTTATTCCCGCAGTCAAGTCAGGGAATTCCTATTAAAACACTGAAAATTAAACGATTTTAAAATGGGCACATCATTACTTTTTCCCGTTTTGGGAAATAATCTTTTGTTTTGGGAGACGGTTCAGGGTTCTATCTAATCGTTTATATGCTTCAGGGAATTTTACCCACAAAAAAAGGGCCCACCGAAGCAGACCCTTTTATTTTCAGACTTTGTTCTATTAACGTATACTATGTTTGATGATAGCCGATTGGAAGTTATCACCTGAGAGTTGGATTTGATACACCCCAGGTGCCAAGTCAAGTGATGGAACGAGCATAGATGCAGTTCCTTTTTCGATGAACAACGCAACGCTACGCACCACTTTACCTGTTGCATCACTCACAGTCAAGGTCACATCACCATGGATATCAGTTGCACCGAAGAGGATGGTAAATTCTTCTGTACTTGGGTTCGGGAATGTCAAGAAGCTCAAGACATCTGAACCACAGTTTGTTTGGATTGGCCCGTAGATTTTTTGTACCCCATCTTGATCTGTTTGAATCAAACGGTAGTACTTCACCCCACGTGCAGCACCCAAGTCTTCGATGGCATAGTCGAGAATAGTATTGCTGTTTCCAGCCGCCGAAACCGTTTGCACATCTGCCCATGTTGTTCCATCCTCTGAACGCTGAACGATAAAGTTCAAGCTGTTGTGCTCAGAAGCTGTTGTCCAACGAACGATAACATCTTGATCTGCACATTGTCCCTCAAAAGAAAGCAATTCAACAGGTAGTGGCGCAAATTGATTTGTAGATGAAACGGTAAACGGAGAGAAGTTGGTGATGGCATCTGTAGATTGTACATAGTCTGCACCAACTCCACCGCCCATGTTTTCCCACATCGAAGCAGCATTAGAGTAGTGTGCTACATAAGCTGAAGCTGCCGCGAAACCATTTATTTCTTCACTCGCACCATTCCAGTAGAGGCGAACACTCGCGTTTGAACCACCTGTTGTTGCTTCAGAAATCATCCATGTGCGCTTTACAGTAGCTAGGGTAGAAGTTGTTCCAACCCCTGTTCCATTGCTAGTGACATTATCAATTACACGTACAGAGAACACATCACTTGTACCGTTGTTGGTCAACTCAGCAGGATTGTAGGTGCTGTTTCCGACAGGGAATGTTGTGGCAGAAGCCGCAACATTTCTAGAAACAGTACCCGTTGAAGCTGTTTTCACATAGCTCGTGGCTGAACCACCCGTTACCGTTGCAGCACCTAGAGATAGGTTATTGGCACCAAGTTCAATGATTCCATTATTGAGTAAAAGTGACGCACTTACAGTTAAAGAAGCGGCAAGCGTAACACTTCCGTTTTTATCCATGGATAGATTTGCAAAAGATGTTGAAGACGTTCCACCAAGTGATGCAGCACCTGATCCATTAAAAGAAACGGTTCCAGTACTTTCTGTGAAAGTTCCGTCATTGGTCCAATTGCCCGCCACATTGAGCGTACCACCATCTAGTGTTAATGTTGCCCCGGATTCAATGGTTAAATTCTTCGCAGCATTCGTAGTTGCAGAAAGTACACTTGGTTGAACAAGCACACACGTTTGGTTTGTCGGGATGATCACATCATTAGCGCCTGTAGGAACGGCACTCGCTACAGTGTAGTTGGTTCCGTCGAAGTTGTACCAGTTTGAAGCAGTATTCCAATCTGTGCTTGTTGCTCCTCTCCAGATGACATTTCCTGATGTAGGTGCAGAGGCAAGCGTTGGATTTGTCATTGCAACAGCAACTTGGCTCGTTGCAGCACACCCTGCGGCATTTGTTACTGTAGCCACATACGTAGTATTTGTTGTTGGTGATTGAATCGTTGAAGTTGTTGTTGCCAATACGGTGCTTGGAGCCGCAACAGTTGACCAGGAAATAGATGCAGGTGTTCCAGTTACACGAATGTTGTCAATGGCCCAGATTTCATTGGATGAGTTGTTCTCCATTCGGATTTTAATTTGGATTTGAGAAATCGCATCAGGAATATTCACACGTACGGTGCTGAACCCTTCCGTAGTTGAAACGCCTCCTGAACTTGGAGCAACATTGAATACTGAGTTGTCTCCGTCATAAGTCACTTCCGCAACACCAGTTCCAGAAGTATAACTCCAGGTGTTTTGATCGTTTCCTTTGATTTGAATTTCATCCGAATATGTAGCGCCACCATCCGTTGAAATGGAACAGCGCACATCATCGGCGGCATCAAGGCCATTACTTGAATTCGCTGACATTGCTGCAACATTAAATTCAATTTTTTTATTCGTGTAAGTCCCTA
>JBILBT010000306.1:0-3610 GCA_044353545.1 Crocinitomicaceae bacterium
TTAGAGGTCATTTTGGTGAAATTGAAAACTTTAAGGTAACTGTTGCGGGTAAACATCACAAAAAAGGAGATGTCATCACCGAGGATTTGATGCACCAATACCAACATGCAGTTGTTGCTGGTCATATTGAAGACGGAGTGATTACCTTGCACGATGGTTCAAAAGCGACGATCACGAAAGCTGCTGATACACACTTTGAAATGATCATCAAGAAGGATGGTTCGAAAAACAAAGTTGGCGATAAACTTGAGGGGGATAAGGCCTGCAAACAATACTATGACGTCATCAATAGTGGTGTATCGAATAAAGTAATTTACGGAGCAAACATGAAGCAAAATGAGTATGGGCCGCAACAATACGCTCAGTTCTTCTTCTTCATTACTGGTTTCCATGGTTTCCACGTATTCTCAGGGGTTGTGATCAACATCATCATCTGCTTGGGTGCAGTGGCGGGAACATACCACAAGCGTGGACACTATGAAATGGTAGAAAAGACTGGACTATACTGGCACTTTGTCGATTTGGTTTGGGTCTTCGTATTTACCTTCTTCTACCTCGTTTAATTAGTTAATTGAAAAAATCCAGATTATGGAAAGAGATGATATCATTGAGTATTCATTAGATGCTCACCACAGCGAAGAGGCAGGAAAAGCCATTCGCAAGAAAATATTAAATGTCACAATACTCCTTACACTGATTACTGTTATTGAGGTGGTTGTAGGAGCGAAGTGGGGTCGTGCTACGACAACAGGCACCACATGGCAAATGATCAAATACGGGTATATCGTGTTGACATTGGTTAAAGCCGCTTACATCGTATTGGTATTCATGCACCTTGGTGATGAACGAAAAAGTATGAAGTATGTGATCTTGGTGCCTTACATTATGTTCATTTTGTATTTGATATTCATCGCTTTGATGGAAGCCCTCGCGGTAGGCGACGCTTGGTCAACATACGGAGGATAGTCCCATGGCGCGAAGAAGTACTGCCGGACGAGTGAAAGTAGCAATTGCATTTCTACTAACATTTGGTCCGGCTTTTTTATTGGTGTTCATGTCAACGCGTGGCTGTAGACATAAGTTCAAAACACTGGATGACTTCGGTGCGGCAAAGAATTATGAGATCACGGATTCTCGTGGAATTAAAATGACCTCTGCGGATTTTGACGGTAAAATTGTCATTGTCACTGTACTTCAGGAAACCTGTCCTGGAAACTGCTCGGTTTCCATGTGGCATCTCGACCAACACATTTATCAGCATATCCGCAAAAATAAGCGGAAGAAAATGAAACAGGTTCGAATCATCTCTTATGTCACAGATGGCAATGGAAATCCTGTGAAAGACCTTTCAACAACGGTAGCAGCGCTCAAAGACAATGTTGAAGGTTATGATCCTGACTTGTGGCTAGTCGTAAGCGGCGATGCTCAATCGACCTATGACTTTACACACAATGGCCAAAAGCTTTTGCAGCAAGGTAAAGAATATTACGGCGGCCATGCATTTCAAGAGTTGATGCTCCTGTTGGATAAAAAGAATCATTTGCGCATGGTTCTTT
This sequence comes from Crocinitomicaceae bacterium, assembly GCA_044353545.1. Classification (GTDB taxonomy): domain Bacteria; phylum Bacteroidota; class Bacteroidia; order Flavobacteriales_D; family Crocinitomicaceae; genus M0103. Next base: position 1,557 of record JBILBT010000306.1, read on the forward strand.
CTGGCAAAACAGAAGGAATGGTCCGCAGAATGAGAGACAACATTGCCTTGCTCCAAAAACAATACGATAAGGAAAGAAAACATTAATTGACCCAATTTGTTTCTTATTTATGCGTCTGTTCCTATTCATAGCACTTTTATTTCTTTCTGCATGTGCCCCATCGAAAAAGGAACATGTACTTCCATTTATTGGCAATTTTGATATTGAATATAAACTGGTTGATGGCGTAGAGGTAGCGGATACGGTTTATCCTAAGATTCCAGCATTCACCTTCACCAACCAAAATGGTCAAAAAGTAAGATCTGCCGATTTCAAAGGCAAGGTATGGGTGGCCGAATTTTTCTTTACCTCGTGCCCTACAATTTGTCCAACGATGACGCGAAACATGCTCATTTTGCAGAAGTCCACCAAGGACCTAAAGAAAGAAATTCAATTCATGTCATTTACGATTAATCCTGACTTCGATCAACCTAAGGTATTGAAGCGCTACATCAAACACTATGGCGTGGATGAATCCAACTGGGTGTTTTTAACGGGCGATGAAGAAGAAACACATGTCTTAGGAATCGAGAATTTTAAAACCTTTGCCGGTCGTGACGACGAAGAAGCAGGCGGATTTGCCCATTCAGGTGCATTCACACTCGTAGACAAAGAAGGATATGTAAGAGGTGTTTATTTGGGAACAGATAAAAAACAAGTAAAACAATTGGAAGAAGATTTACGAAAATTATTGAAGTATGAGTACGACATTGAATGACCCAAAAAAAGTAAAACAAGCACGAAAATTAATCATTGCGCTATCGGTCGTAATCCCTGTGGTTGTTGCTGTGCTCTTTAAAGTGCAAATCGAAGGTGTGGACCTTACCTTTTTGCCAAAAATCTATGCTGGGATAAATGGATTAACGGCCATTGTTCTCATCACGGCGTTGGTGGCCATCAAATCGAAAAACATGAACCTTCACCGCAACTTAATTCGTTTTGCGCTTCTCTTGTCATTGCTATTCTTGGCGGCGTATGTAGCCTATCACGCAACATCAAGCCCAACAGAATATAAAGGAGGTGTACCAGGAATATATTACACACTCCTCATCAGTCACATCGTTTTGAGTGTAGCCGTTATTCCAATGGTATTGTTCACCTACCTCGCCGCTTGGGAAGGCCGTTTCGATGCCCATAAAAAATGGACACGTTTCTCATTCCCAATTTGGTTATATGTAGCAGTGAGTGGTGTCGTTGTTTATTTTATGATTTCTCCGTTTTACGTTTAGGAGATTTTAAGACATCAAGATTTTAGGATTTTAAGACTAAATTGTACTTCGTAACTTCGAGTCTGCTAGCGCACCTCACGTGTCCGCTGGGGCGGAGCCACCACGTAATTCGTCATTTGTAACTAGTAACTAGTAACTAGTAACTAGTAACTAGTAACTAGTAACTCGTCATTCGTACCGCGTCATTCGTAACTAGTATCTCCTCATTCCCGACTCGCCACTTTAATTATCGTATAAATCCCTTCTGCAGCGCTATCCCAACTAAAAAGTTTCGAGCGTTCAAGGCCCTTTGCACTGAGTTCGTCGAGAGTGCTTTGGTTATTGTACAAGGCAAGCATCTTGGCGACAATCGATTTCGTATCAAAGGGGTCGCAATAGACAACAGCATCTCCACCCACTTCAGGCAATGCAGTTTTGTCACCACTTAAAATCGGCGTACCACATTTCATCGCTTCGACGAGGGGTATTCCAAATCCTTCAAAATAGGGAACGTAAACGAAAAGTTTTGCTGCGGCCATCACATGTGCTAGTTCAACTTGCGACAATTGACCAGTAAAGTGAATCTGTGACTCGATTTCTTTCGGAGGTGCAGTGAATCCAAAGTTATCCCATAGGGGTACACCCACAATCACGAGTTGATCATCGGATTTTGTTTCTTGCTTAAAAGCACAAAAGGCCTCGATGAGTCGTGCAAGATTTTTCCGCGGATGGATGGTGCCTACAAATAGAAAATAGGGTTTTCCTTCGGTATATTTTTCGCGAATATTGATTTGCGTATTGACGTCG
>JBILBT010000070.1:0-11405 GCA_044353545.1 Crocinitomicaceae bacterium
GTCAACATGCTTTTGATGTTCACCTGTCATTTTGAATGTTTTACCTCCGTCCTCAGTGTGGTGCATGTAGGTGTCCATCGCAAACACTTTGTTTTTGTTCAACGGATCACAAATGATTTCTTGGTAATAGTTTCCGCTGGTGTTGAAGGCAGACATCTTGCTCCAGCTTTCGCCTTTATTTGTTGAACGGAAGAATCCACCCTTGTCGCCGCGGCCTTCAACGATGGCGTACACATAATTCTCGTCTGCTGGAGAAACAGTGATGCCAATTCTTCCCATTTCGCCTTTCGGAAGACCTGAAGCAATTTCTCGCCACGTTTTTCCACCATCCGTTGATTTATAAAGTGTGGACTCTGGACCACCTCCGATGTAGGTCCATTCTTGACGACGGCGTTGGTGTGCTGCGGCATAAAGTATATTCGGATTTGTAGGGTCAATGGCAATTTCGGATACTCCTGTATTTTCGGAAATATACAAAGTGCGTTCCCATGTTTTGCCGCCATCTGTTGTTTTGTAAACTCCACGCTCACCACCAGCGCTCCACACTGGACCATAGGCAGCAACCCAAACGGTGTTTTCGTCTGTTGGGTGAATAATGATATTTCCAATGTGTTCAGATGTCTTCAATCCCATGTTGGTGAATGATTTCCCTCCGTCGAGAGAGCGGTATACACCATCCCCGTAAGATACAGAACGTTGGTTGTTGTTTTCTCCAGTTCCAACCCAGACCGTATTTGGATTGGAGGGTGCCAATTCAACACAGGCAATTGAAAATGATCCTTGATTGTCGAAGATGGGTGAGAATGAAGTTCCATGATTGGTGGTTAACCAAACTCCGCCGCACGCTGCAGCTACATACCATTTATCTTTATTCGTTGGATGCACAGCAAAGTCAATAACACGACCAGAGGTTAGGGCAGGCCCAACCATTCTAAAACTGATTGCTCCAACTGTGGAGGCATCGAAAAGCGGTGTTGACGTGTTTGTCGAGCTTTTCTTTTGTGCCGTTGAAACAAACGCGAACATGCTTGTGCAAATAGCAAATAAGAGGATTCTTTTCATGGGATAAAGTTTGGTGTAAAATTAAGAGAATACTTTCAATGAAAAAGGGGTAACATTTCGTAACTTTTCGTGTCGATTTTCGATATACCTTCTTTGGAACGGAAATTGTCACCGCACCGCAAATTTTGCAACACTATTGTGTATGAAAACACTTACTTTTCTTGCCTTTTTCTTGGCCTTTGCACCAATCCTATTTTCTCAAGAAGAAGATGAATCTTGCCTCCCCCCATCCAAAAAAGTCATTAAACTCATCGAAACAGCTGCCAATGCGAGTGATGCGAAAACGGCCGTCGACAATTTCAATGCAGCCATCGCTGCAGCACCTGATAACGCCACCGCCTATTACGAATATGCCATGTATGCGTTTGAAACGGCGATGAATTACTACGATCGATCTCCAAATCCTGCCATGGGGGACAAAAGTCTTGCGAAGTCAGAGGAGATGTTTCAGAAAGCGCTTGACATGTGCAGCGATTACCACGCCAACTGCAGTTATTATCTCGGGGTAATCAATTTATCTCAAAAGGAGAAAGATGAAGCAGTCAAGTGGTTTACTCAGTTTAAGAACTACAAAAATGATGACAACACGCGCTATCCGCAAGATTACACAAAGAAATTAGCCGATGTCAATGAAGTACTGAAAGACCAACAAGCGGAAGAAGATATGCTTTCCAGCGCTGTGCCCTTTGCGCCTCAGGAAGTGAAGAATGTCAGTTCAGCAAAGGATGAGTATTTTCCGATGATTTCACCAGACAATGAGTTGATTTTCTTCACGAGAAAATTGGATCGTGCCAATTATGGCGATTTGGTCTCGAAGATGGTGGAGGAATTTACATTTGGTCAGCGTACTGATGTCAACACACCTTTTGACGCAGGCAAACCTTTAAAAGCGCCGTTCAATGATGGGGCATTTTCGAATTATGGCGCTGCAACGCTTTCGGTCGACAACAAGGAAATGATCATTTGTGCATGTAAAAAGGAATTGGTCGGCGATCAAGATTACCTGAATTGTGATTTGTACATTACCACCTTCGAACGTTCAGGAGCTGGAGGTAACGATTTCATCTGGTCACCATTAAAGAATATGGGGCCACAAATCAATACCAAGAATGGTTGGGAAGCTCAGCCCTCGCTTTCAGCGGATGGAAACACCTTGTACTACACTGTAGCTCGTCCAACGTCACGGGACAATGACATTTACATTGCAAAACGAAAAGAGGATGGCACTTGGGGTGAAGCGCGACCATTTGATGAAATCAACACCGCAGGAAAGGACAAAAGCCCATTCTTGCACCAAGACAGTGAAACACTCTACTTTGTGTCCACCTGCTCAGACACACGTAAAGGCGTTGGTGGACTCGATATTTTCTACATCCGCGAAGAAAACGGGAAATGGACTGAACCAAAGAATATTGGATACCCCATCAATTCAAAAGAGGATGAATTGGGCTTGTTTGTATCGACGGATGGACATTTGGCCTATTATTCGTCACGCGTTGGTGGGAATTGGAATATCTATTCCTTCGAGTTGTATGAAGAAGCACGACCAAAATCGGTAGCGATCTTGAAAGGAGAGCTGAAAGATGATGCGGGTGTACCTGTAAAGGACGCGACCATTGAAATTACATACGCCGATTCCGATGAGGTAACAACAATTAAAGTAAATGGAGACGATGGGAAGTATGCTGCTATTGTAAAAACAGATACGAAGCAAGATGTGATGGTGACGGTGAAAAAGGAAGGTTCCGCGTTTGACTCTAAACTGATCACGAAAGAAACTTTTGAAACAAATACGCTGACCATTCGCAACAATGACCTTACCGTGAAGGAATTGAAAATGGGTGAGGCCTATACCATCAATGATATCTTATACGCGACGAATTCGGCAGCATTGTCGGACCGATCGAAGTTTATTCTCAAAGGATTTGCTCGTTTTTTAAAGGAAAATCCAACTATAAAAGTGAACATTCAAGGGCACACGGATGATGTGGGAGACGATGCCAAAAACATGGCCTTGTCTGAAAATCGTGCGAAAGACGTCCGTGCATACCTGATCTCACAAGGAGTCGTTGCTGGTCGACTTACAGCAAAAGGACTTGGTGAAACGGTGCCGAAGGTGGAAAATGACTCTGAAGAGCATCGGGCAATGAACCGTCGGACGGATTTTGTGATTGAGAAACTTTAAGTTTACCGTATTTCACGACTTCTTTCTTCGCTTTCCCGTTTGATTTGTACTGGTAAAACGTCCATTTACCCACAGAGATATTTCGAGGTTCAGGGTTTAGGTCTATCAGGCGTTGAACAGGTCCTTCACTGAATAATCTACCGAGCTGATCATAGATCTTTTGATAACCTATTTCTTGTCCAGGAGCATAACTCACAACAGATTGGATACTTGAATTTGCATAGTAAGTGGTATAATCCCCGACAATCCATCCATTCCGAAATTCGCCATTTTCTAAGACCACATTTTGGCTGTCGATGCGTCGGTATAGGCCGTTTTTTATGCCTAGGCTGTAGTTGATTATCTCCGTTTGAGCTTCCTTTAGGACCCAGAGTCCATCCTTTTTTCCTTCGGTGTATTGTCCGGTAATGATTGGCGTTGGGGGTTCAGAGGCCGTGTATTTTAAATATCTTCCGTGCATTTCGCCCATACGGTAACTGATGACCTCCGAAATAATGTTTCCTTCATAATTCAGCCACTGCCCATCACGCACGTATTGTTGTGTTACAGAGTCCAACTTGAAATGGTTACGGCGCAAGACATACGGTCCACTTCGGTCCACAATATTCTTGTTGTTATAAATGTAATCCAAGCGGAGGGTATCATTCGTGTAAATTACCCAGCGTTTGATTGGTCCATAGCTGTGTGTATTCGGATCGCTAGAAGCCTCAATTTTATAGGTGGTGTCGGAAAGTGTAAAATAACCTGAACCATAAAAAATATCGTTGTAAAAACGGTAGTCATCAGTTTGCTTCCCGTAGGAGTCCCATTTTTGTTGGCGCCAGATGTTGCCTGTTGTTAATAGCTCTGAGGTGTCGCCGTTCATATGAAAAGTAATCAACGAATCAAAAAGCCCTTTTGTAAAATGCTTGATGCGGCAGAGCTGCTCTCCATGTCGCTCGTAGCTTGCCAACGGAAACCCATTCTCATAATCGACAGTCATGCGGTATCCCGTTTGATCGTCGTAAGCTTCCAGTGAGGTGCCGATAGGAAGGTTGTTTTTGTAATGTCGCTCTGAATTGATGATTCCGCGTTCATTCTTGGTATAGTCCAAAACCCGATGTCCCAATGAATCGTTTAAGGCATAACTACTTATGCTGCCATCTTCGCGGAACATTTCCTCTAGAATTATTTGACCCTTGTAGTAAGTCGTTTGCTGATAGACTTGTTTATTCTCGAAGTAATAGGTTTGTTTCGTCACTTCTCCATGGTCATACACCTGTTCAAGGTTGAGGATGCCATTGTTGTATTCTTCCCGCACCCCATGTTCAATTCCGTGCTTGTAACGCGTAATGATTTTTGTACCATAGGATTCGTCCCAAGAATAATTGTAGCCATGCAATTCGCCTTTTCCGTCATAATTTGCCCAGGATACAAGACGCCCCTTGCCATCGAAGGATTTGCTAGAAATCAGAGTTCCGTGGATAAAATAACTCTCCGAGGTTTTGCGTCCGTTTTCATCAAAATACTGTGTTTTTCCATGCTGAATACCTTTTTCACATGCGATGCGACTCGACAACTTTCCGTTAGAATGATAGGTGTCGCCGCAAGTAGGTGCCCAAATGCAGATTGTTGGTGAGAGGGATCCAATAGTCCACCAGTCGAATGGGGGCTCGAATGGGGGATAACTGGGCGGTATGATACACCCTGGACCGTCAATCTTATAGGGGAATGGCGTTACGTTGATCATACCTACCGGCTGCACCAAATAGAGTTTGATGCTATCATCAGAGGAGGAAGTCTGTGGATCAGTGCTTTGCCCCATGCTATAGAAGCAGAAAGTACACAAAATCGAAAAATGCAGTAGTTTAATCATGACCTATAAACGCGAAAAGTCGTCTTTGCGTTGCCTCTCGTGTCAAGTCAAGGTTCGAAGGTCAATTTCGATACGTTCAAATCAACTTTGGTTTCAAAACCTGGCACTTTGCCTGAATCGGTGTATTGCCAGTGAATGATTCGGCTGTCATTGATGCAATCTGGTTCTCGGCTGTAAGCGGCGATCCAAAATTGATGATTGGGGAAATGATCCTTGAATTTTGTGTTGAAAAAATGCGATGAGGTGTAGATGATGGGACGGATACCACTGATCTTCTCCACTTCGTTCAGCCAAATCTTCATCTGTTTGATGAGTTGCATGTTGGACAGCCCTTCGGTTTCCACATCCAACATAGGAGGCAGACTGGTTTCATTGATCTCGCATTGATTTAAGAAATGTTCTGCTTGAAGCAAGGGGTCTGATTTAATGGAGAAAAAATGATAACCACCGTGCGGTTTATTCAGCCGTTTAAGTGTTGAATGGTTGCGACCCCACTGTTGGTCTACATGCCCAACCCCCTCTGTGACTTTGCAATACACAAATTGAATGATGGAATCAAGGGCTTTATTTCTCAGCAATTCGTTCCATGGAATCACGCCTTGGTGGTGAGAGACATCCAGTCCAAAAGAGCTGTATCCATCGGGAATATCAATGTCGATTGGTGTGTCTTCAGCAATAAGTGGTTGTTTAGGAGTTTGCACTTTAGAATATTGTATGTAGACAAAGAACGCCAACAAAAAAGCACCAGCAATCAACAAGAGAAGAATAGGTGTCTTGTTGGAAGATTTTTTCTTCGATTTTACGATGTACTTTTTTTTAGCCATTCCTAAAAATAAAAAAGGCCTCCTCGATGAGAAAGCCTTCCTTTACATATTTGCGGCTCTTAGTGAGCGAAACTTCTTTTTTCTTTGATACGTGCAGACTTACCAGTACGCTCACGGAAGTAGAAGATACGTGCACGACGCACAGATCCACGCTTCGTAACCACGATAGAATCAACGAAGGGTGATGAAATTGGAAAGATACGCTCTACACCAATGTTTCCTGACATCTTACGTACAGTAAACGTTTCAGTAGCACCAAATCCACGGCGTTGAAGCACAACTCCTTGGTATTGCTGGATACGCTCCTTACTACCTTCTTTAATTTTATAGGATACGATTACTGTATCTCCGGCACCGAATTTAGGAAATTCCTTCATTTCGATGAGTTCGTTCTGGATGTCTTTAATTACATTCATGTCTTCTAATTTCTTGTTCTATTTCCTCCAAAAGGGGGTGCAATATTAAGGATATTATTTCAAATAAATAGTGTTCCCTTGAAAATTTTCCAGAAAAATACTTCTTTCTTTCCAACTATCCGTGTTGCGTTCTGTTCTTCCTATCTAAGTTTTTCTAACTTTAGACCCTCAAATCGTTGTCATGTCAGTACATAAGCAGGTAAAAAAGGTGACTACCCACACCTTATTGGAAATGAAAAACAGTGGGCGAAAAATCAGTATGCTTACGGGTTACGATTTTTCAATGGCCCGCATCATTGACGAAGCTGGTATTGATGTGATCTTGGTGGGTGACTCGGCTTCAAATGTCATGGCAGGACATGAAACAACGCTGCCGATTACGCTTGACCAAATGATTTATCATGCTTCATCTGTTGTACGCGCTGTAAACCGTGCTTTAGTGGTTGTCGACATGCCTTTTGGTTCTTACCAAGGAAATTCAAAAGAAGCACTTTCCTCTGCCATTCGAATTATGAAAGAATCGGGAGGTCATGCTGTGAAAATGGAAGGTGGCATTGAGATTATTGAATCCATAAAGCGTATTTTAACAGCGGGTATTCCTGTCATGGGTCACCTAGGACTTACACCTCAATCGATTTATAAGTTTGGAACATACGTTGTTCGTGCGAAGGAAGAGGAGGAAGCGCACCGATTAATGGAGGATGCCAAGGCACTGGAGGAAGCTGGCTGCTTTGCCATCGTACTTGAAAAAATTCCAGCAAAGCTTGCTGCAGAAGTGGCAAAAGCGGTGACTATTCCAATCATCGGGATCGGTGCAGGGAATGGGGTGGATGGACAAGTGCTCGTCGTGCATGACATGCTAGGAATCAACAATGAATTCAGCCCTCGTTTTTTGCGGAAATACAGCAATTTGTATGAGCAAATGATGGGTGCCTTTCAGGAGTACATCAAAGATGTGCGTTCGGGAGATTTTCCGAATGAAAAAGAACAGTATTGATTGCGATGGCTGAAGAACTCGATGTGCTGTACGAAGACAACCATGTCATTGTCATAAATAAGCGTGCATCTGATATTGTTCAAGGGGATAAAACGGGGGATGAAACGCTTCCAGATAAAATTAAAGCCTATCTCAAGAAAAAATACGACAAACCAGGCAATGTTTTCTGTGGTGTTGTGCATCGCCTCGATCGTCCAACGAGTGGTGCGGTTGTTTTCGCAAAAACAAGTAAAGCTCTCGAACGCTTGAATGCGCAGTTTAGAGAAAAAGAAACAGATAAAATTTACTGGGCACTTGTAGAGCAAAAACCTGCAACGGATCGTGGTGATCTGATTCATTTTCTGAAAAAGAATGAAAAACAGAACAAGTCCTACGCAACAGCTGTGGAAGTTCCTGGGTCTAAAAAGGCGATTTTGCATTATACCTGGTTAAAATCTTCAGAGCGCTATCACCTCTTGGAAATCGTGTTGGAAACAGGAAGACATCATCAAATTCGCTGTCAACTTGGTCAAATTGGCTGCATCATTAAAGGGGATGTGAAATACGGTGCGCGTAGACCGAATACAGATGGGTCGATTTGCCTTCATGCACGTGAGCTTTCGTTTAGTCATCCTACAACAAAAGAAACGATTCATATCGTGGCGCCAACACCTTCAGATCCACTTTGGACTGCTTTCACCTAAATCTCATTGATTTTTCAAACGAATATCATCAACTTTACAGCGCAAGCTTTTGTATTTTTGTACTCAAATCATCTATCAGTTGAAGCTATGGAAAAAAGTGACTTAACGATTGTCGATGTGCGCACGCAGGAAGAATTTATGGTCGGACATGTGGCAGGTTCAATAAATATTCCTTTGCAAGAAATTCTTCAGCGCATTTCAGAATTGGATGCCTTGAAACAGCCGATTATCTTCTGTTGTGCCAGTGGGGGACGCAGTGGTCAGGCGACTGACTATTTCAAAGCAAAAGGATACGACTGCTCAAATGGTGGCGGATGGTTGGAGTTGAATGCGCGATTGAATCAAGAATAAGACACACTTCATCAGGTCAAAAAAGAAAAATACAATGTATTCGAACGAATTTCAAAAAATCATCGAGCGCAGACGCTCAAACCGCAAGTTTAATCCCGATGTCTCTGTTCCAGAAGAAGTGATCACACGCAGTTTGGAGCGCGCAATTCTCTCTCCGAACAGCAGCAACATGCAGTTGTGGGAGTTTTATTGGATTCATTCGGAAGAGGAGAAAAATCGCTTCGGAGACTTGTGCTTGGGACAGTCGGCAGCCAAAACAGCTCAAGAAATGGTTGTTTTTGTGACACGCAAAGACTTGTGGAAGAAACGTGCGAAATGGAATCAATCAAAAATTAGTGAAGCGGCTCAAGGTGAATCCGATAAGTTGATCAAGCGCGGATTGGATTACTACGGAAAAGTTATGCCCTTGGCGTATGCAAACGATCCTTTTGGCGTGTTGACATTCCTTCGTAGGTCAATTTGTTTTTTTGCAGGCATTAAAAAACCTTTCATGCGCATGGGAGGAAAGGCAGATCAGCGCATTACCGTTCACAAGTCATGTGCACTTGCAGCACAAACATTTATGCTATCCATCGCAGCAGAAGGCTTTGAATCTTGTCCAATGGAAGGAATTGATGCATGGCGTATTCGTCGGGCATTGAACTTGCCATGGGGAGCGGAAATCAATATGGTCATTGCGGTAGGACAGGGGACAGAAGAAGGAATATGGGGTCCTCGATTCCGCGTGCCTTACGAGGAGGTGGTCTTTAAGCGTTAAACTGTTTCACTGGTATCTTCTTCTACGCTTTCACGAGTAGATGAAATGAGCGATTTAAATCCTTCTCCTACGACCTCGATTGTTTTATAGTACACTTCAGCATCGGCTTTGAGTAATTCAGCGTTGATGTGAATTTGAAGATTGTCCATGTTCAATTCTCGTTTCAGAAACAGCGACAGGTTATTTTCTTCATCATTTCGAAGTCTCGATTGAAAACCAATGGTCATTTCGGCTTGGTCCACGATTCCTTTAAAAGAGTTCTTGAATCCTTCGAGTTTGATTGCATCACCATACGTTCCTCCCTCAGAACAAAAATCAATTTCTGGGGAACCACCATTTAGCACTTCAAAATCATCGAAATTTGACCCTGCTGCACGAACGATAATCGTCAGTTCATTTGCTGTAGAGAGCGCATGTAAATCATGTTTAAATGATTCTATAGCGTCACCGGCAGTCTCGTTCAGAAATGCATCGTTGATCGCGAAGTTGACACTTTTTTCGGGGTCAAAATCTGTGGCAGAATATTTTTCTACGCTCAAATAATTCGCGTTTAGGTACTCAGAAAGTGCGTAACTAAAATGTCCCATGAATGGTTGGTCCTTCGAATGGGTGCTAACTACTGTAATGGAACTATTGCGCTTGGTGTAAGTGCCATAAGGCGCATTGTCCTCAAAAAATTCAACTACAGTAAATTCTTTACCATCTTTCATGTAGTTGCGCAATCGAATGCTTTTCTCCATTTCAGCGATGGAAAGCAGGTTGGATTCGGGCACATTCATTTTAAATTTCACATCGTTGAATGTGAGAAGTTTTCTTCGGATGTGTGTAAGGTTAAGCCGTTTTTTTGAACGAATGTGTGCGACCAAATGTTCGGTGGTAAAGCTTTTGGCGATTTTGTGAAAGAAGTGGTCATTCTCCTCTTCTTTTTTAGTGTTCTCAATTTCCTCCACAAATCCAGAGGCAATGATTCCGGCAGGAACAGCAAAAATGGCAATCCCGAGTATACCGACGAAGGTGGCCAATATTTTCCCCATGGCCGTTATTGGTGCAAATTCACCATATCCACCGATTCCCTGAATGTATTTAGAAATAGACCAAAGAAAGGCATCCGTTATACTCGAGAAATTCTCTGGCTGACTAGGGTTTTCAACAAAGTAAAGAACAGCCGAAAGAATTACCGTGATGATGACGACCACCTGCATAGAAATGTACAACTCGTACTTTTTATTTCGCATGGCATTGATGATGAGCGAATGAGACTGCACCAGATTGAACAATTTGAATACCCTCAACAATCGGAACAGGCGCAGCACGCCAAGGTATTCAAGACCGCTGAAGGTCAGTGCCATGAAGAAAGGCAATATACTCAAAAGATCTATGATCAATTCGAAATTAAGGTACTCGCGAATGCTGTGAGTTTCTTCATACTTATCTCGAGCTGTATTCAACTTAAAGATCAAATCGGTGATAAAAACTATGGTGATGATCCCATCAAAAATCAGCAATAGGGCCCAGTAATTTTCAGAGATTGAAGGGGTACTGTCCAGCACCAAATGCAATAAAGCAAGAAATACGAAAGTGATGACAATCTTATTCCAATTCATGTTTGTGGTGTTTTTTTGAATTAATTGCTTGAAATTAAGGAGAATTTTCAAGTATGGATGACTTCCAAAGAAAATCCCAAAAAACTCAATAAAACATACTATCTTTGCACAAATGGTTGCCAGCGCTTTATTTCGTAAGTTCTTGTGCTGGGTTTGACCAATAAGTCCATGTGATTTGTTTTCTTCCATTTGAACCGGACTTTGGTCCGCAATAAGTTTTATTTCAATTATACAAATGGCAAAATCGCAAGAGACCTTTAGCAAAAAAGACAAGGAAAAAAACAAGATTAAAAAGCGTCAAGAAAAAATGATGCGAAAAGAAGAGCGTAAAGGTTCTTCCAAAGGTGGAGGTCTCGACAACATGATGGCTTACCTGGATGAAAATGGAAACATCAGCGATGTACCATTGGATCCAAAATTGAAAAAAATAATCGACGCTGAATCCATTGAAATTGGTATTGTTCGTCGCGAAGTCGATCCAAACGAACACATCCGCAAAGGAAAGGTATCGTTCTTCAATACCTCAAAAGGCTATGGATTTATCCGCGACCTTGAAACCCAAGAAACCGTTTTCGTGCACATCAATGGTGTTTTAGAAACAATCACAGACAATGACAATGTCACTTTTGAGCGCGTTCGCAGCCCGAAAGGATGGAGTGCCGTGCATGTGA
>JBILBT010000071.1:0-11401 GCA_044353545.1 Crocinitomicaceae bacterium
AACAGAGTCAAATAAATCTGAAACCATAGCCACGCGATCTTGATCGCCAACAAGGATTACAGTATCCGCAAGTGCATTTGGTGAAATGCCCAAATGGTAGACCTGTCCTTTAGCATCTAGAACAAGTTCAGTGGAAGGATATTTCATGTGAAGTAAAGTCCGAGATTAATGCTGCGTAAGGCTACCAAATACTTTCGCCAAAATATCGGTGACGCGTGCCATTGGATCTTTACGGATTTTGTTTTCTTCAATGGCAACCATGTAGAATAATCCTTCAATCGCCTTTTCTGTCACGTATTTGTTCAGGTCAGGATTCAACTTTTGACCACCTGAAATGGTCATTGCAGCGTTGTATTTGGTAATTAGTGGCTCCCAATATTCAGTCAATTTTACAGTAGCTATGGCCGCTTGAACTTTTGGTGAAAATGCAGCAACCAACTTTTGAGAGGTATTGTCGCGTAAGAACTTTGTTGCTGAACCATCTCCACCATTTAATATGGCAAACCCATCAGAAATACTCATGTTCTTGATGGCATCCGCAAAAATAGGCAAGGCTTCTTTTGTTGCCTCCTCAGCTGCTCGGTTTAATGTGGTTTCAAACTTTTCCACTTGACCTGTCAATCCAAGGTCGAGCGCTTTTTGTTTTACTTTGGCAGCGTCTGGAGGAAAGGGAAGGCGTATGGCCGTGTTTTTCAAGAAACCATCCGTGACAGAGGTTAAACTCACCGAATTTTTTATTCCAACACTCAAGGCTTCTTTCAATCCTGAGATCACTTCGTCATTTGTCAATGAAGGCTTTACTGGTGCAGTTGTCGTTGCAGAATTCACCATTGAAGCCGCTTCATTGAGTACTTCACAAGACGTAAAAAACAGGGTTGAGGATAAGGATAGGAATAGGATGAATGTCTTTTTCATGGTTGCTTAGTTTGAGTACAAAAATGGTGTTTTTCTATGGTTTAACAAAATAAAAAAGAGGAGACCATCGGACTCCTCTTTGAATGCATTGATAGCAAAATTATTTTAAGACATTGATGTGACCGCTAAAGGTAAATTTATTGTCATTGACTGTATCTTTTCCACGAGCAATCCAAACGTAAGTTCCTTGAGGCACTATATTTCCACCATAAGTTCCGTCCCATTTATCGGTAGTGTCGTGTGATTCCCAAATCACTTCACCCCAGCGGTTGTAAATAAACAACTCGAAATCGTAGATGTCAAGACCAGCGACAAAAATTTCCCATGATTGATTGTGCTCATCGCCATCCGGTGTAAAGGTATTCGGCGCGTAGAAAATTACATCTTGTATGATGTTCATGTCGATCGTCACGGTGTCTGTACAGCCATATTCAGTAGTAACAATCAAGGTTACTGGATACACACCTACAACACCTTCAGGGAAATTAAATACGGGGTTTTGAGAATTGCTGTAAGATGGACTTGAGCCTGGACTCAACCACTGCCAATCGATTACATCGAAAGATGATCTGTCCTGCAATTGAATCGTTGTTTCAAAAAATGTTGCTGGGTTTGTGGAGAACGTAAAGTCTGCCACAGGTAGCGGTAAAACTTCAATGAAATCAATGAAAGATCCGGTATAAACACAGCCATAGATTGAGGTTATCGTCATGTTTGCAGAATACAGGCTAGGGATTTCGAACCAGTTGCTTGTTGAATCTGCTCCTTGTTCCATAATACTTGTTCCATCAGTGAACTCAAAGAATGTCGTAGCAATTTCACCTCCGTTCGAAGATGAATTTGTGAATTCAAAGAAGGCAGCTGTGCAATCCTCTAATTTGTTTGGTGTGATGTTAGGTACAATTGGAGTAGGGAAGTAAATCAGTATACATGTATCATCTGTAGGCGAACCACAAGCTTCACTCAACACAACGCAATATTGCGTGTTTGTGAATTCTGGGTCTACTGTAATTGATGCACCAGTTCCAATTTGGGTGCCATTTTCAGACCATGTAAAAGTATAGGTGGATGACCCACCAATTCCGGTAACGTCCAATTGAATATCAGCTTCAGGACAAATTTGAGTAGGAGGGGTAATTGATTGGATTTCTAGTGCCGGTGGTTCGCCAATGGTAATCACTTGCGTAATCACACATCCATTGGCATCCGTAATTGTCAATGTATGATCAGCAGCGATCAAGTCATTTGCACTATTTGTTGTTGAAACAGATTGATCCCAAGAGTAAGTGTATGGTGCTGTACCTTGAGTAATCACTACTGAAGCAGTTCCGTTGCTCCCTGAATTACATGTTGCGTCGGTTTGAGCTGCAATTGTGGAGATCATTCCTGGAATCTCTGAAACAACCACTGTGGTGATGTCTTGACAACCTACGTCTGAAATTACGGTGCAATTGTAAGTTCCAGCTGCAAGTCCAGTAGCTGTTTGCGTTGTTTGTTGCAAGGGGTCATCCCATAAATATGTAACGTTGCCAAGCAGTGGAGTCATCGTTGCTGTCGCTGTTCCATCTGACCCACCCGGACACGAAACCAATGTCGATGATGACGTAAATGCTGCAGGGGTATCACCTACTGTTACAGTCGCAGAAGCAGTGCAACCCATCCCATCCACAGCACTTACTGTATATGTTCCCGCTGATACGCCTGTTACAGTCGCACCACTCGCAGCCAATGTTGGCCAAGTGTAGGTAAATGGCTGCATTCCTACTCCTGGAACAGCGGTTACTGATCCAATACCTGAACTACAGATGTCAGGTGTTGATGTAGCGCTTACAGTAGCTGAGACCCGTGTTAACCATGTTGTATCTTGAGTAATTGACCCAATACTTGCGCCACAGGCAGAACCAGTGAGAAAATATCCAGTTGTTCCAGCGGGTACGACAGGCACAGGCAAAACACCATTGTTGTATGGGAATGTCTGCCCTAAAGTATTGGCCCAGCCCATGCCTGTTCCTGCAGAGTATACAAGTAAATACGGCACCGTAGTAATGGTATATCCTCCGGAAACACCTGGAGCTCCTGGTGTATATCGTTTTCCATCTTGATTTGCTGACCAAGCCGTGTTGTTTCTTCCTGGTGTAACGTGAGCAATTGTTCCTGTTGAATTTTCCGTTCCTTGAATCGCTAAACCACCGTTCCAGTTTGGACAGGGTGGCTTATTTCCAATGTGAAATTCTACAATGTTCGATGTTTCGTAAAGTACAATAGCAAGGTAAGAACATTGCGCACAAGAGAACGTAGGAACTTCACGATATAAAACTAGAAACTTGCGGAAAGGCGCTGTGCCAATGGTTTGGTATGAAACCTGACCACCAATACCGGGGTTAATATCTTGATAACAACCCATCGCTGAATTTCTAGCGTCGGCAAACGTAGCATTTGGTAAAGTACCAATCCCTCCGAGTGCCCAAGAACAATAGTTATTTGCTTTGGCTAAATCAAAAGAAACCAAACCATTTGATCCAATGACCAACTGTGTATAGTTATTGTTGTAGAAGTTGAATGTGAAACCAATATTAACGACCCCAGAATAAACATCATCACTTAATGAAACGTTTGTTGGTGCATTCATGAACAAACCCGCAGAACCAACACCACCTATTCCGCCAGTGCTGCAATTGTTTATCGTAACAGGTGTGCCCGCGCAAACAGTGGCGTCTTCACCAAGACAAAGCGTAATAGGTGCTTGTGCATGAAATTTACCCGCAAAAGCGAGAAGTAGTAGCGTTGAAGAAAGTAGTTTTCTCATATGTTAAGTCAGTTTTAACTAGCAAGTAGACGTGCAAATTTATACAAAGTTGCCGTTTAATAAAAATCTAGAATAAAATTGTATTTAATTAATTGTAAATCAATTTATTATGTTTGAAATAAATTTAGGTAAGAAAGGATATTTTTGTTCAATTATCAGACCTATATCAGTTCCTTAAAATATTCATTACATTTGTCCGACCAATAAAATTTTTTAGAAAATGTCAAGTAAATATCAAGCAGAGATCGATGCGTTCATGGATCGCGTGAGAGCAAAGAACGGACATGAACCAGAATTTCTTCAAGCTGTTCATGAGGTAGCAGAAGCGGTAATCCCAGTGATTGAGGAGAACCCGAAATACAAAGCATCAAAGATTTTAGATCGAATCGTTGAGCCGGAAAGAACAATCATTTTCCGTGTTCCTTGGTTGGACGATAATGGAAGTGTGCAGGTGAATCGCGGATACCGTGTGGAGTTCAACTCGGCAATCGGACCTTACAAAGGTGGTTTGCGTTTTCACCCATCAGTGAACTTGTCAATCCTTAAATTCTTAGGATTTGAACAAATCTTCAAAAATTCCTTGACTAC
This sequence comes from Crocinitomicaceae bacterium, assembly GCA_044353545.1. GTDB lineage: Bacteria > Bacteroidota > Bacteroidia > Flavobacteriales_D > Crocinitomicaceae > M0103. The sequence continues at coordinate 4,310 of JBILBT010000071.1, forward strand.
TTTGCCTATGGGTGGTGGTAAAGGTGGTTCTGACTTTGATCCGAAAGGAAAGTCTGACAATGAAGTAATGAAATTTTGTCAATCATTTATGACAGAACTTAGCCGTCACATTGGCGCTGATACAGATGTTCCTGCGGGTGATATCGGTGTTGGTGGACGTGAGATTGGATACATGTTCGGTCAATACAAAAGAATTCGCAATGAATTTACAGGTGTCCTCACTGGTAAAGCGCGCAACTGGGGTGGATCTTTGATTCGTCCGGAAGCAACAGGATACGGAACAGTATATTTCGCAAAAGAAATGTTGGCTGTGAAGGGTGATTCTTTCAATGGTAAAGTTGTCGCTGTTTCAGGTTCTGGTAACGTGGCTCAATACGCATGTGAAAAAGCAACTCAACTTGGTGCAACAGTGGTAACACTTTCAGATTCTGAAGGATATATCTACGATGCGGCTGGAATCAATGCTGAGAAATTGGCCTTCGTGATGGAGCTTAAAAATGTGAAACGCGGTCGAATTTCTGAATACGTGAAGCATTATCCTTCTGCAACATTTGTTGCTGGTAAGCGTCCATGGGAAGTGAAAGTAGATATCGCGTTGCCATGTGCGACTCAAAACGAGTTGAACGGTGATGAAGCGAAAGCATTGATCGCGAATGGTGTTCAATGTGTTGCTGAAGGAGCAAACATGCCTTCAACACCAGAAGCAATCGCAGCATTTCAAGCGGCAAAAGTTATCTTCGCCCCAGGTAAAGCATCGAACGCAGGTGGTGTAGCAACATCAGGACTTGAAATGTCTCAAAACTCTCTTCGTTTGTCATGGAGTGCGGAAGAAGTTGACCAGCGCTTGCACGGAATCATGGTTTCTATCCATGAAGCATGTGTGAAATACGGTACAAGTGAAGACGGATATGTTGATTACGTGAAAGGTGCAAACATCGCTGGGTTTGTGAAAGTGGCCGATTCAATGATTGATCAAGGTTTGGTATAATCAAATCATAACGAAATAGTGAAAGCCGTTCCCTGTGGACGGCTTTTTTTGTGGATAAAATGCTGAAAAGTGAAAAACGCATCGGACATTTTGCAGTAATTTTACCGAAACATTTTAGAAATATGGACGCATTGGACAAACGCTATATTGAGTTCAATAGAGACGGATTTGACGATCAAGAATTGCTGACAATTTATCGGGCCATGTTAAAGCCACGACTGATTGAAGAAAAGATGCTTATTCTTTTGCGTCAGGGAAAAATCACAAAATGGTTTTCAGGATGGGGACAAGAAGGCATTTCTGTGGGTTGCGCCTATGCTATGCATTCCGAAGAATATATCCTCCCGATGCACAGAAACTTGGGCGTATTTACAACAAGAGGGATTCCAATGAATCGGCTTTTTGCGCAATTTCAAGGGAAAATGTCAGGTTTCACAAAGGGAAGAGATCGCTCTTTTCATTTTGGTACACAAGACTATAAATTAGTGGGAATGATTTCTCACCTTGGGCCTCAATTAGGCATTGCGGATGGAATTGCACTCGCAAATAAACTGAAGGACAATAAAAAATCAACGATTGTATTCACTGGAGACGGTGGTGCCTCTGAAGGTGATTTTCATGAATCTCTAAATGTTGCTTCCGTATGGGATTTACCTGTGATTTTTGCGATTGAAAATAACTGTTGGGGCCTCTCAACTCCTTCTGTAGAACAATTTCGCTGTAAACAATTTATCGATAAAGGAATTGGCTACGGCATGGAAGCCGTTCAGGTGAATGGAAACAACATTCTTGATGTCATTCGCACTGTTCGAAATATCAATGATGACATTCGGTCTAATCCAAAGCCTTACATTTTAGAGTTAATGACGTTTAGAATGCGTGGACACGAGGAGTCTTCAGGAACGAAATATTATCCTGAAGGGTTGCAAGACGAATGGGCAAAGCAAGATCCTGTGGACAATTTTGAGTTGTACCTGAAGGAAATCGGCATCTTGACAGACGAAGTGAATGAGCTGTATCGTGCGGAATTGAAAGAGGAAATTCAACGTGGATTCGACGAGGCCAATGCGGAGCCAATGATTGAGGCTTCTTTGGAACTTGAACTTGAGGATGTGTATGCCCCTTTCAAGCAGGTGGTTCAGCAGTCTGCAGGAAATAAAACAGAAAAACGTTTCATTGATGCCATTCAAGATGGATTGCGTCAGTCGATGGAGAAATATCCGGAGTTGGTGATCATGGGACAAGACATTGCCGAATACGGTGGTGCGTTTAAAGTCACAGAAGGATTTGTCGATCAATTCGGAAAGGAACGTGTTCGAAATACACCAATTTGCGAGTCAGCCATTGTTGGAGCAGGTTTGGGCTTGTCTATTTCTGGAATGAAGTCGATCGTTGAAATGCAATTTGCTGACTTCGTGACCTGTGGTTTCAATCAAATCGTAAACAACTTAGCCAAGATGCACTGGCGTTGGGGACAAAATGCCGACGTTGTCATTCGCATGCCTACGGGAGCGGGAACTGCCGCAGGTCCTTTCCATTCGCAAAGCAATGAAGCATGGTTCTTTCATACACCGGGACTAAAAATCGTTTATCCTTCGACTCCATACGATGCGAAAGGATTGATGAATGCGGCGATTGAGGATCCAAATCCCGTAATGGTGTTTGAACACAAATATTTGTACCGCAGCTTGAAGGAAGAAATTCCAGACGACTACTACACGGTTGAGATTGGGAAGGCACGTAAAGTGAAGGAGGGAAATGAATTGACCATTATTACCTATGGTTTAGGAGTACATTGGGCATCCGAAGCCACCGAAACCTTAAATATCTCGGCTGAAATCATTGATTTACGGACTTTGTTGCCTCTAGATACTGAGGCGATTTATTCGGCCGTGCGCAAAACAGGAAAAGTACTCGTACTCCATGAAGATTGCATGACAGGTGGAATAGGAGGTGAGCTGGTGGCCTTGATCAACGAGCATTGCTTCACTGATCTCGATGCACCAGTGAAACGCATTGCATCGCTCGACACCCCTGTTCCGTTTGCGGTTCCTTTGGAAAATCAATTCCTACCTAAGGAGCGATTGATCGAGGCACTCAAGGAGTTAAGAAACTACTAGACATAAAAAAAACCGGTCATTGCTGATCGGTTTTTTTGTTTTGTTCAAATGAGTTACTAATCTTTAATGACTTCGTAGCCAGGATATTTCTTGATGTCGAAAACGAATTTTGAATCTTCAACCGTTGGATTTGATTGAAATTTTGTAATCGTGTAAGTCATCGTTGTTCCATCTTTCGTTTTCATCACTGCCTTTTTCAATTCATTCGTTGCTTTTGAAATGTATAAAGTGATGGTGTGGTAATCTACCTTGGCTGGATTTTTTGGATACAAACTGATGACATGAACTGCCTCATTGTTCAATTTATCTTCACGCTCATATTTGTTTTTGAAGCCTGATTCCCAAATAGTCATCAATTCTTTAGGATTCATTGACTCCTCATCTTTCTCGTTGGCATCGGTTTCATAGACCATTTTTTCTTCCTTGATGATCGTCCATGTTTTGATTCCGTTAGAAATAATGGTGTTTTCACCGTAGGAAGCATAAAACTTTTCTCCCTTCGCCCATCCTTTGCCGGTTTCGCTCTCATTCGTTCCGTTATCCGCATTTTTAATGCTGGCAGAGAATTCAATGTAAAAAGATTTTTGTGCTTTCATTTTCGTTGAAAGCTTGTCTAGAATGCCTTGTGACTTCGCATCTTGCGCAATGGCAGATGTTCCAAGGGTAAATAGTGTGGCAAATAAAAGTATCGCTCGCATCGTATCAAATTTCGGGGCAAATATCAGAAATTATGCCAAATAAACAGTAATTAGATTGTATTATTCCTCTTTAAGGATTTTCGATAAGGTATTCTCATCGAGATCATGCCCCCCGTCAAATGAAAATGTAGTGAATCCGAGTTGTTGAAAATCATCAATGGCTATTTTATCTTTCATCTCTTGAAAATAAGGGTCATTGGTCCCCACGACAAAGACACCTTTACTTTCATTCGTTTTTATTTCTTCTTCGATGTTCAAATCAGGTGGAAAAATACTTGCCCACATGATGAGTTGATCAGCATGTATAGCCCCTTTATAAAACCAACGTGCAGCCGTTGCTCCGCCTTGAGAAAATCCAAGAATTATTTTTCTTCGCTGTTTGTGAACTGAATCAATACGTTTGTCCAACTCGTTGAGCCAATGAATATTGTCTGAAATATCTGTTTCACGCGCTTCCTTGGTCATCCATGAAGCTCCAACTCGACCTGAAGTTCCATTGAGATAAAAACGATGCATGCCTTCTGGAGCAATGATAAAATATCCCGTTCCCAAAGCAGAAAATTTACGGATAAAGTACTGAGCCAATTGCCCATAGCCATGAAGCACATAAAGAATGGTGTGCGCCTTTGATACGTCGCCTTGTGTGGCGTAGCGAAATGTTTTTTCAGCCTTTAATTCTTCAAGCATAAAATCAGATTGTTTCGTCAAAGTTATACATTTGCATGTGCGAAAACTGATGCCAACTCTTTTGTTTATTTTACTAATCGTTCAATTGATCGGTTTCACGGCTTATTTCGAAGTGTCGCACTACCTCATTCGAAAAGAAGTGAAGTCCATCATGAAACAAGGCGTTCCAGAAGAAAATCGGGTTGTTTTTACCTTCACGTCAACACAAATGAATTCCCTTCAATGGGTGAAGAAGAATGAATTTCGCCTTGGTAAAAGGATGTATGACGTGATTGAAACCAAAACATTAGTGAACGGAAGGACTGAGTTGCAATGTATTTCGGATCTTCAAGAGGAGCGATTGTTTGCGAGTTTGTCTTTTTCTGTAGGTCGAAATATGGGCAATGATCACCAATCGACTCCTTACACAACCTTGTTTAAAATCATCCAAACGCCGGCACTTATAAATGAGCAACCTGCCATTGTGGAAGTAATATACATTGCTCAAAATTTACCTCAACATTTCAACTATACAGCTCCTGTTTCTGAGGAGTTTAGGCGCTCGATGGAGCAGCCTCCGTGTACGTTTTGTTAAAATCCGTAAGCCTGAAGAACAGGGCTTAAACGTTTATTTTTTTTAAACAAAATGTATCATCATGAACAAGATTTTAATGATCATTTCTTGTCTGTGCGTCATGTTGTCTGCACAGGCACAAACGGTTGAAGTTTTCGACCAACAAACACTACAACCGATAATGGGGGTTGTAGTCATTTCTCAATCAACGAACAAAGTTTTAGGTACCACGGATGCAGAAGGAAAAGTTACCATTAGCTTTTCGGGAAGTGATAAAATTGGATTCACACATCCAAACTATAACCCCGCCTTATTGCCTTATGCAAATTTAAATTTAGCATCAACGGACTTTAAGGTGTATTTGACCATCAATTCACAATCATTTGATGAGGTCATCGCTTCGGCGAGTAAATTTGAGGAAAAGCGTAAAGATGTCGCTCAAAAGGTACAAGTCATTCGTTCGAACGAATTGCAGAACATAAATCAATCGTCCACAGCAGATGTTCTTGCGAACTCTGGAAATGTAATGGTACAAAAGAGTCAGCTTGGCGGTGGTAGTCCAATTATTCGTGGATTCGAAACAAACAAAGTGTTGATTGTGATGGATGGAATTCGCATGAACAATGCGATTTACCGTGGGGGTCACCTTCAAAATGTGATTACTCTTGACAATGCCATTATGGATCGAGTTGAAATCGTATATGGACCTGGTTCTGTTGTTTATGGCTCTGATGCTTTGGGTGGGGTGATGTCTTTCACAACGAAAAATCCTTTGCTTTCAACCAATGGAAAAGTCAAGGTGAATTCAGGTGCCTATGCGCGTTACATGTCTGCTGCCTCTGGATACCAAGCTCACGCCGATGTTTCCCTTGGTGGAAAGCGTTTCGGTTCATTGACATCCTTTACTTACTCAAACTTCGGCGATTTGCGCCAAGGTGCTCATCGTGATCCATCTGTCGGGAATTTCGGTGCACGTCCGTGGTATGTAGAGCGCTTTGATGGCAAGGATTCAGTTTTTGTGAATAAAGACACGAATGTTCAAGTGGGGTCTGGCTACACGCAATATGATATCCTTCAAAAATTCTTGTTTCAACAAAATCAATATGTGAAACATACCCTGAACTTCCAATATTCAACTTCCGGAAATGTACCGCGCTACGATCGTTTGGTGCAGGTTTCTGGAGGTATTCCAAAATTTGGCGAATGGAACTACGGTCCACAGCAACGATTGTTTGGATCTTACACACTCGAATTGACGAAGAAAAATGTGATTTACGATCGTGCACGTTTCATCTTGGGATACCAAAAGATTCAAGAAAGCCGAATCGATCGTCGGTTTAATCAAAATGGTCAAAACAACCGGATCGAAGATTTGAATATTCTCACATTCAACCTAGATCTGGCAAAAGAAGTGGGTAAGCACGAGTTGCGTTACGGTATCGAAGGCTGGTACAACACCGTTGCTTCATCGGCCTTCACGAAAGACATCGTTACGGGCGAAGAAACGGTTTTGGATACGCGTTATGCTTCAGGCGGCGCGACAATGGGTTCGCTTGCGGCGTATATCACACACACCTGGGAAATCAATGATCGTTTGGTATTGAATGATGGATTGCGCTTTTCACATGTTGGATTGAACGCTAAATTTACAGATACAACCTTCTTCAACTTTCCTTTCAAAGATGCCAAGCAAAAAAATGGTGCTTTGACAGGAAATATTGGTTTGATTTACATGCCGAGTTCAACATGTCGCATCAATGCTTTGGTATCGACTGGGTTCCGTGCACCAAATGTGGATGACTTAAGTAAAGTCTTTGAATCTACTTCTGGAAATATCAACGTTCCAAATCCAGATTTGAAGCCTGAATACACATACAATGGTGAGCTTGGTATCTCAAACCGTTTTTCAGATTGGTTGACCTTCCAAGCCACAGGGTATTACACCTTGTACCGCAATGCTTTGACCACACAAAATTTCACCTACCAAGGTCAAGATTCAATTCTTTATGAAGGCATTGTGAGTCAGGTTGTTGCAACGACGAATGC
>JBILBT010000307.1:0-3593 GCA_044353545.1 Crocinitomicaceae bacterium
CAATAGTTTTCTGTGTGACTTCCATTTCTTTTGATTTGAGATAATTAAAGATAAAAAAAAGTTTTAAATTAAAACAAGTACATGTTCTAATTTGAAACAATAAAATAAACTCAAACCTTTTCTACTATTTCTCAAACACCCTCCCGCCGATCCAACGACTCAAGTAAACCGCGCACCACGCAAATGGGAAGGCCGCCAATACATCGATGCTGTAATGCACGCGCTGCATCACGAGCAACAGTCCAATTAAAATGGACAATACGAGAAATGGCCATTTCCTTCCTGACAATAAATATATGGCAAACACCAAGGCGGTATGACCACTGAAAAATAAATCAGTAACAATGCGTGAGGGATAAATCCAGTCGTTGAGAAAAGGGTCCTCAAGATAGATCAAATCTGAATGAACAACCAAGGGAACCAAGGAAAGTGTGGCCATGCGCATCAACAATATAAACGCATATGAAGTCATCAGCAAAGAATATGCATGAGGTGTTTTTCGGTATTGAAGCAGATACGCAAACAGCGAACCATAGGTGATGCTAAAAATCACGATGGATGCATCAATCACTGGTAAAAAGTGGTAAACTGGATCGTCGAACATCCAATTCAATCGTTCAGCACGTACTTCATGAAAGGCTAAAAACTGGATGAAAACTGCCGCGATTGCAGACAATGACAAGGCCACGATGATGAAAGAAATCCAATGACTTCGTTTCATTATTTCCCCGCTAAAGCTTCATAAATCACACGCTGAATCTCGGTACGAATGTTCATGTCGCGCAACTTCCAGTTTTCCTGATCGGGACACACGCGATTGGAAAGGAACACATAATTGATTCCCCTTTCTGGATCCGCCCAAACGAGTGTTCCTGTAAATCCAGAGTGTCCAAAACTGCTTTGTGTTGCAGACTCGTGACACGTGCCGCCTCCGGATGATTTTGGACGATCAAATCCTGCTCCTCGACGATTCCCACTAAATTGTGCACGGGTAAATTCCTTCACAACCTCTTCTTTCAAATAACGGTAATTGCCATAAACACCATTATTCAATACCATTTGCATGAGTGATGCAAGGTCCGTAGCATTGGAAAACACCCCCGCATGACCTGCAACACCCCCGAGCATCGCAGCACCTGGGTCATGCACATATCCGCGTATGAGCTGTTTCCTGAATGCTTGATCATTTTCCGTTGGAGCAATCTCGTTGACCGCGAAGTAATTGAGTGGATTGAAACGAATGGAACGCAAGCCCATCGGTTTGTACATTTGCTCGTACAAGAATTCATCAAAAGCCCTACCCGACTGCTTTTCCACAATTTTCTTAATGAAATAATACCCCAAATCTGAATACACATAGGTCTTTTCTCCCAATGGAGCTTCCATGATTTGTTGGTAGATTGAATCGGCATAAGTATCTAAGATGTAAACATTATCGGCCACTTTCGTTTCAAATCCAGGCTTTTGGCTTGTTGAATAAATGCGTTCATTGTATTTTCCATCTGTAAATGTCTTTTTATAAAAAGCGATCCATGCGGGAAGTCCTGCTTGATGCGCCATCATTTCACGGATGTTGATGGTTTTGTATTTTCCAAGTACAAGGTCTGGAAGGTAATCGTTGAGTGATTTAGACAAAGAGAACTTCCCTTCAGAAGCCAGTCTCATCGCACCTATTGTAGAACCTGCAATCTTTGAAACGGAGGCAATGTCGTACAAATCTGTTGACTTGACGGACACATCTCCTTTAAATTCATGCGTTCCAAAACTCTTTCGGTAAATTATTTTTCCGTGTAAAGCAACGACAATCTGACAACCTGGATAAGCCCCCTTGCGAATTCCATTCACTGCAATGGAATCAATTTCGTCCAGTTTCTTTGCGGATATTCCAAACTCTTCAGGTATAGAAAATTTCAATCGTCCTGCCCAGGGATATGTGATCCCAGATTCACGAGGGTGATCCTTACTGATCGTAAACGGCAATTTTCCCAAGGCTGGAATCGCTCCAAAAATAAGCTGGGCAACACGATTTTGGCAGCGTCCATGATTTTCATAGGCCGCAATGACACCCTTATAATGTGAAACATCCAACCCTTTTAAAGCCAAAGGATTACCAAATAAAACCAAGATATTGTCCTTCGATGGATGAGCCATTTTCAATACATGATTGATTTCCTCACCAAATCCAAAGTTATCTTTAAGCCGAACTGTAGTGCTGTGCAATCCCGTAATGATGATGTCGTATTTGTGCGCAATCTTTGCCATACCTAATTTTGCCTCTTCTACCGTTTCGAAATGGTAATCGTCGGCATTCACAAAAAGATTTACGGCTTCCTTAAACTGAGATGATGATCCTCCTATGGACACTCGAGCGATTGTGCGGTCCAGTCGAGCAAGCGGTAAAATACTGTCCTTATTTTTTAGAACCGCAATGGCACGCTCGTACACTTGGGATTTGGCCACATCAACTTCTGCTGAAGTAAATGATTTGACTCCATTTTTTTCGGGAAGAAATTGTTCTTTCGCCTTAAGTATTTTTAAGCACCTAGCGTCAATTTCAGACATGCTGATGCTTCCATTTTCCACTTTATTTCGAATGGCTAAAATAGCCGCACCAACATCTTCTGGAAAAAGGAGAATGTCGCACCCCGCTTCGAACGCTTTAACCGCAACCTCTGATTTCCCGTAGCGATCTGCAACAGCCTTCATGTTCAATGCATCCGAAATCACTAAGCCTTTGTAGTTCAATTTGCCTTGTAAATAGTCCTGAATCACCTTTTTGCTCAAACTCGCTGGTGTCCCAGAATCGTCGAGCGCTGGTACGTTCAAATGGCCTATCATCACAGAAGAACTTCCTGCGTCAAAGCCATCTAAAAAAGGAATAAGATCGATGGCTTCAATGGATGTTAAACTTTCCGTGATTGTCGGTAAATCGAGGTGAGAATCAATATCTGTGTTTCCATGGCCAGGAAAATGTTTGACGCTTGTCATCACCCCTGCTCCTTCCATTCCTTTCACAAAAGCCCTAACTTGACGACCAACTTTTACTGGGTTTTCGCCAAAAGATCGAAAACCAATGACTGGATTTTTAGGATTGCTGTTCACATCAGCCACAGGGGCAAAGTTGATGTGAATTCCCAACTCACGGCACTCATTCGCCATCATAGCTGCAATTTTCTCTGTCAATTCAAGCGAATCAGCAGCTCCAATTGTGTAGGCATACGGAAATCGATCTTCGTTCGACAAGCGCATGTTCACCCCCCATTCGGCATCCATACCAATCAACAAGGGGACTTTCGATTCAGACTGAAAGCGTCCAATTGCCTGAGACAAATCTGCCCGTTCTCCTTTAAAAAAAATTACTCCACCAATTCGATTTTTTTCAATTAACGCAGAAACTTCATTGAGATGAGTTACCCCTTGTCCGGAGTATGCGGCGATCATAAAGAACTGACCTATTTTCTCTTCGAGCGACATTTCTGCCAATTGCTTTTCGGCCCATCCCTTTTCAAATTGAAACTTTTTATTCGGATAAAACTGCTTCGAAATCGGGCGATCGCTTATGAATGACAACATAGGCATGGCCATGACCACAG
>JBILBT010000072.1:0-11379 GCA_044353545.1 Crocinitomicaceae bacterium
AAACCAAATCATCATTCTACACCGAAAACCAAAGCCAATAAAGAACACGTTCAAGCTCCAAAACCCGAAAAAAGAGCTCAAGAAAAAATACCTAGTGCATATCGTTTCCAGATCATTGGAACTCCTAGCAACTTCGGGTATCAAATTATGGATGCGACGGGAAAACTGATTATCAATCAGCCAAGCATTCCTGCGATCCAAGGCAACAAAGGGTTTTTATCTGAAAGCGACGCCATAAAAGCTGCTGAATTCGTCATTCAAAAGATTGACAAAGGAGTCTTCCCTCCTACTTTTTCTGTCGCTGAGTTAGATAGTCTCGGATTGACTCACTAAGTCATTCTTCCAAACTGAATAGGTGTTTTTTGTCATTTTTTATGGTTGATTTTGTCGACTGATTAGAGTGTCATAGATTTACTTTCAACTACTGATTAAACACATTACAACATGCTGAAACCACTCTTAACGCTGCTTTGCAGTTGCGCTTTTCCATTCTTGTATGCTCAAGAATTACGGTATTCATTCAATGGAAAATTGACGGTCAATGAATTACATCGCCTGAATGATACCTTGAAACAAATGCCTGTAAGAGCGCACCGTATTCATCTCAAGCCTGACCAATCTTTTGGTGAAGTTATTTTTCAGGTGGAGGGCCTACTCTATTCCGATTCGCCCCAATTGTTTAGTAGCGTTGACATTAAAAAGATCCTGATTGAATTTGGTCTTTTCCCATTAGGATGTATCGACTTGACAAAAACGGAAGAACCATGAAAAAGCCAATCACCCTCGCGTTCTTTTTGGTGTTTATTTCGCGTTCTTTCAGCCAATCTGACAATTGTCAAAACGCGACCTTACTGACCATCAATTCTCAATGTACATTTTCAAACGGAACAACCTTCGGAGCCACACAATCGCTGGCGGGCTGCTCGGGAAATGCCGACGACGATGTGTGGTATCGGTTTGTTGCAAACAGTTCCCTTATACATGTTTTGGTTCAAAGTTCACCACAATTTGATGCTGTTCTGCAAGTATACAATGGAAATTGCGGCGCTTTAATGCCAATGATCTGCAAAGATGCGCTAGGTATTGGGCAGAATGAAGAACTCAATTTAACTGGTTTAACAATTGGTCAGACCTACTACCTCCGAGTTTATGATTATTTACCCCAAAACGCAGGAAATTTTTCACTTTGTCTATACGGTGAAACGTCAACCGTTCCATCAAATGACGAACCCTGTGCTGCACTTATGCTCCCAGAAGTTAACACGACATGCACCTATGGTGTATTCACGAATGTCGGTGCAACGGCATCCGTAAATACCCCAAGTCCATATTTGTGCGCAGAAGGATCAAGTCCACAACAAGGAGGATTTTCTGCTAGCAGCAAGGACGTATGGTTTAAAATTGTTGTTCCTGAAACGGGGAACATACACATCACCTCAAAACCCAATTTAGGAGCAGGTTCAATCTCGGATGGGGTTATGGCTATTTATTCCGGAGCATGCAACGCCTTAACACAAATCGCATGCAGCGACGACCACAGCACCTACCCTGGAATTTCCAACGATCTGCTGCCTCAACTCTCACTGACAAATCTAATTCCAGGAGAAATCTTGCTATTGCGTGTTTGGGGATATGGCAGCTTAACTGGAACTTTTGGACTCTGCGTCACAACAAGCACAAATGACGCCTGTGAAAATGCCCTTTACATCTGTGACATCAACGGCTATAGCGCTACAACGAGTGCAGCGTATACAGCCGATCGTCCAGGGAACATGCAAGGGAACAATGAAGACAGCAGTGGGATAAATATGCCGGATGGAATAAATACGGGAGGGGTTTTCGGTCAAGCTGGCACATGGGGGACGGGAGCTTCAGCGTTCAACGTCACCATCAACAACAATTCATGGATTCGTTTCACTGCTGCAGCTACAACGGCACTTTTGAATGTTACAGTGTATGATTGTTGGATTGGCAACTACCCTTCAGGAGGTTTACAAATGCAAATCTTTTTTGGGGCAAATTGTACCAACTTTATTCCCGTTTCAGATTTTAAGGAAAATAGCACTGGATTTACACTTACTGCGAACAATTTAATGGTTGGAGCTGACTACTACCTCATGGTCGATGGTTTTGCCGGAGACATTTGTGCATACACAATCACCGCAGAATCAGGTGTGCTCTTTCCAGAAATCGTTGATTCACCTCCAATCTGCCCGGGTGACTCGCTGCTCTTAACAGCGCCAATTGGAGCCAATTCATACCTATGGCAAACAGGTGAAACAAGTCAGAGTATTTCCGTTCAGCCATCGACCACACAAAACTACACCTGCGAAGTCACTGGGCTGTGCGATTTTAAACAGATCTTGGAGACCACCGTTACCGTAAAACCCTTACCGGAAGTTTCCATACTTAATGGGGATTCAATCCAGATTTGCTTGGGAGATTCAATCCATCTCATGGCAACTGGTGCAACAAACTATCATTGGTCAAATGGTCCAAACGCAGACTCATGGATTGTCTTTACCCAAACAGACGAAAACTTTACGGTTTCAGGAGAAACAGGTGGATGCATCAATAGAGACTCCATCAATATACACGTGAATTCACCCCCAGAACTTGAAATTTCATTTGGTGGAAATTCATCAAAACTCTGTGAAAATTCACCAATAACATTGTCCGCATCGGGAGCCATGTTCCATACTTGGTTATTGCCTAATGGAAATACTGTACATACAGCATACGTAAACATTACTCAGTTTCAATCCACAGATGCCGGAACGTATCAGTTCCTTGGATACGATACCTTTGGATGTTATACAATGGACAGCATTCTACTTGAGCTGGTATTACTTCCAGAGGTATCGATTGAACTAACTGATTCTGTTTTGTGTCTTGACGAAGACATAACACTATATGCAAATGATAATGTCATAGGTAACGCTACCTATTCTTGGTTTGGCCAGAATGGACAAACATCCGATGTACACTACCTGCAGTTGAACAATGTTACCTTTGAGGATAATGGGTGGTATATTGTCAAGGTTACGGACACCAATAATTGCGTTAACCTTGACTCCTCCTACATCCTGGTAGAAAATTCATCGGAGTGTTTTCTCATCCCCGAAGTGGTTACACCAAACAATGATGGAAAAAATGATGTTTGGCACATTCAAGGATTAGATCCATCATTATCTCACAGCATTGAAATTTTTAACCGCTGGGGAAACCGAATTTTCAACAAGACAGAATTTGAAAATGACTGGGACTGTCGAAGCAATTGCGGAATTATCATTGATGAAAAGAATGGCCTAGTTCCCACAGGCACCTACTTCTACATCTTAAAAACGGGAGGACCAATTGGAGCAGTCTACACCGGAAGTATAGAAATTCACTATTAGCCTATTTCATATGTGCAGAATTTACCCACTACTTGTTTTCCTTTTGATCACATTCGATCTGTCGGCGCAGCAAGATGAACAAATTTCCTTTTACCAATACAATCAAGTCACTTTTAATCCATCCTATGCGGGAAAGAGCGGAAGGTTGAGTTGCACCACATTAAACAGGTTTCAATGGGTAAATTTCTCCGGCGCACCTATTAGCCAATGGCTGAGTGTACATTCCTCTATTTTAAAAAACCGAATAGGCATTGGCACAAACATCATTCACGACCAAATTGGCAAACGAGGAAGAACAGGTGCTAATTTACTGCTGGCTGGAAGAATTAAGTTAAACGAAAATGAGCAAGTGAGACTTGGCTTATCAATAGGCCTTGATCAATTTCATATTGATTTAAGTGATGCCATCGTCATTGATCAAAACGATGCGTTGGCGACAAGCCATTTTTCAACTGTGCGGTTCAATGCCGGATTGGGATTTTATTACAGTGGAAAAAAAATCAATTTTAGTTTTTCAATCCCTCGAATGTTCCCTCAAACGACTATGAGCAAGCAAAGCAACCTTAGGCTATATTCACCCCATTATTATCTTTCCGCTTCACGAGTGTTTGAGATAAATTCAACACTACAATGGAGACAATCATTTCTCCTAAAATATGTGAGAAATACGCCAATCACCATTGACTTAAACTCAACCCTTATAGTAAACGATCGTTTTCATCTCGGAATTCTATATAGAATACACGAAGCATTTGGGATTTCTGGACTACTAAAACTTAAGGAACAACTGAAAATTGGATACAACTATGATTTCCCAATAAATGGCTTATTCTCTTACCAAAAAGGCACGCATGAACTCATGCTACAATTTGAATTAAAAGAAAAGAAGAAGGAAGAAAGCGAAGCCAAATTTTAGCCCTGATGAAAACGAAAATTGATATGTTCAGAACAAAAAAAAGAGCCATTCAATAGTGAATGACTCCTTTGCTTTGGTTAATGATTTCTCACTACAAAATTTATTGCTTTACAAATTTTGTCGTGCTAGATACATTATTGTTCGTAGTGATCTGAATGAAGTATTGTCCGTTTTGCAATTCAGACACTGAAATCTCATTGTTTACGATGTTGCCAGATTTAACAACAGCGCCAATCGCATTTACAATCGTGTATTCAGTAGCGTCTGAATTCTTCACATAAATCGTTTCTACTGTTGGGTTAGGATAAACCGTTAAGTCAGAAATTTCATTATCGAAAATACTAGCAAGGCTTGGCAATAAAACAGCATCGATTACATGAACAACACCGTTGAATGCAAGCACATCAGCCAATGTAACATTTGAAGCATTTACTTTAACTCCAGCTGTCAAATCAATGGTAACATTCTGTCCGTTCAAAGTTGCTGCAGGTCCGTTTACCAATTGAGTTGAAAGCACCTCTGTACCCAAAACGTGGTACAACAAAATGTCTCCTAATTGTGGATGTGCCAAAACACCATTTAAATCAACTCCAAGTGCAGTTGCTAAATTGTCAAAAGCTGTATTCGTTGGAGCAAAAACTGTAAAAGTTCCAAAAGGATTGGTTAAAGCAGGCAATAATTCTGCTTTTACAACAGCAGCAGTCAAAGAAGTAAATCCATTGTCAATTGCCACATCTACAACAGTTTCAAATGGTAAAACTACTGCGTTAAGCACGTGAACAACTCCATTTTCAGCTGCGATATCTACTGCAGTAACTTGTGCTTGATTCACGAAAACGTTTCCTGTTGCAGTTACAGTTAATTTCAAGGTGTTTGTTGTACTTAAAGGTTGTACAATCGCACCATTTGTTACTGCGCTTGATGGAACCTCAGTTCCCAAAACGTGATAAGTCAATACATCAGCAAGGTTAGGCAATGCGAGTAAGCCATTCACATTTGTTCCCAATGCAGTTGCAAGGTTGTCGAAAGCTGCATTTGTCGGTGCAAAAACAGTCAATGTCGCTAACGGATTTGTTACTGCTGGTAAAAGCTCTGCAGTCACAACAGCTGTTACCAATGTGGAAAATCCATTATCGATAGCAATATCTGCTACAGTTTCAACTGGCAACAAAACACCGTTCAAAACGTGAACTACTCCATTATTTGCTGTCAAATCAGCAGTTGTCACTTTTGCTTGGTTTGCATACACAGAACCTCCAGCAGTTTTGGTCAATTTTAATGTATTAGTTGTACTCAACGGTTGAACAATTGCACCATTCGTTACCGCTGATGCTGGTACAGTTGTACCTAAAACGTGGTAAGTCAATATATCCGTCAAATTTGGCAAGGCCAACAATCCCGTAACATTCGTTCCCAAGGCTGTAGCTAGAGCCAAGAATGCGTTGTCGTCAGGTGCAAATACTGTTAGTGTAGCAGCATTGTTTTTTAACGCAACATCTAATCCTTGTTGGATCAAAGCAGCCTCTAAATACGTGTGATTTGGACTAGTAGCGATTACGTCATCAAACACATTGGTTTGCGCGTTTACGCCAAATGACATTGCAAGCATTGAAAACGATACTGAAATTCTCGAAATCGCTTTTTTTAAGTTTTGGTTTTTCTTCATATTTTTTTTGTTTAATAAATTGGTTATAAAGGTTAAACAAAATGAAGCTAAAAAGGTTGAAAGAATTTAGATTAAAAGATTTTATGATGTTATATATTAATCAAGGCAATCAACTTGAAATCATACAATTAAAAAAGAAAAAAAACCCATGCAGCCTAGTTTTCCGAAGCTTCAGAAAACACGTTTAGGATTGCCGACAGTCGTTGTAATCTGCTGTTCGAATTTCTTCTCTACTCGATTTCTCGAGTTGCAGCCCGCCATTGCTTGCCTGAGACTTTCCTGAAGGTCAAAAAATGTAAGCTTCAAGATGATACTGCATGGGCTCCACTTGCGGTGGATCGAGTCACTGCACCTTCTTTGAGGTTGTACCCGTGAGGTAAAAGTACGAAAAGAATAACTTAACATGCTTAGACAACTGAAAGATTAATCATCTAACTACTCAAGGTATTCTTCACTTTTAATTATTCGTTATCTTCGTGCCCTATGCACAGGATTAAAAAGATACTTTACAAACTTCTTTCTGAACGACAGTACCTGCGAATTCTCCATTGGTCATTTTATTTGTTGTACGACCTTGGACTTTTGAAAAAAGACAAGCGTTTCAAATTTCACTATGCGGTAAAGAAACTCATCAAGCCAGAATACACGGTTGTGGATATTGGTGCCAATCTGGGTTATTTTTCACGAAACTTTGCGCGTTTGGCTTCTAAGGGAAAAGTAATTTCAATTGAACCAGTACCCCAATTTTTTGAAGTTTTGGATGGATTTATGAAACGGTATCCAAACTCCGTGCGCTACAATGTGGCTCTTGGCATGGAAGAAGGAACGATTACCATGGTATTGCCCAAAACCAACGGGATGATTCGCACTGGACTTCCTCATATAGCAGAAAGTGAAGACGAACAAAATCAACACGACACGAAGGATGTTAAAATTGTTAAGGGCTCAGAATTGTTGAGTAATCTGGAGCGTATTGATTACATCAAATGTGACATCGAAGGGTATGAGCTGAATGTCTTTAAAGAAATTCGCCCTCTACTCGATCGCCATAAACCCATTGTTCAAATTGAGATTGCACCAAAAAATCTGGATGAAATGTGCCGTTTGTTTGCCGACTTAGACTTTGTTCAATACGGGATTGTAAACGGTAAAATTGTCCAAGAAATTGGCTTACAGCAAGAAGAAGGCGATTTTTTATTTGTGCATAAAAGCAAAATAGATCGAATACATTGAGGTCAATTGTGTTATTATTTTAATCTTTACGTTTGAAACGACTAAATTCAAAAAACATGAAAAAGATCCTAGCCCTAGCTCTATTTGTCCTTGGAATTACGATTCAGTTAAATGCTCAACGCATGATGGATGGATCAAGAAGTACTGTTGGATATATCGAAAATGGACGCGTAATGAACAGTTCACGCTCTACTATCGGCTACATTGAAGACGGTAGAATATTAAATGGATCTCGCTCAACATTGGGATATATTGAAAATGGTCGTGTGATGAATAGTTCGCGTTCGACGATTGGATACATTGAAAACGGTCGTGTGATGAATGGTTCGCGCTCTACAATAGGTTACATCGAAGATGGGCGCGCAATGAACGGTTCGCGCTCTACGATTGGCTATTATGAATCTGTTCGGGGCGAGGATGCCGCAATCTTCTTCTTTTTCTTCTTTTTGTAAAGGAAAAAACTATTCAGATTCTTAAGCTTGGCTCTCCGAACTATTTTTGATTCGTTCCAACTCCATTTCAGTGTTTTTCGAGCGTTCGCGTTGAAGTTCCAATTGATGTTGCAGTGATTCGATTTGCAATTCAAATTCTTTCGTTTTTGCTGAATGTGCCTTCATCTCATCAATTTCTCCATCTTTCGACTTGAATTTACGGTACGCAAAGACATAGGAAATCGCATATCCACCAACAATTGACCCTAGAATAATTAAACTTAGTGGAATTGTTGGTTTCCAAAAAATCAGGTGAACTTGAATCTCAGTCCAATTCAACGTTGCAAAAACAACTGTCATTGTGCCAATTACAACACTAAAAACAAATTTAGCTTTTCCAACAAACGATAGATTTTCCCAGTATTCCTCCATGGTATTTATTTGAGAACGAAAATACTAAATCTCTTTACTTGATAAATTCTTTCATCTCTTTTTTATCATTCTTTCATCTTGACCACAAAAAGAGATTTGATTTTTTGTCGATTATCCTATCTTTACGGCGTTCAAAAATTTAAGCATGGCAAATACATCAGATATCAAAAACGGTTTGTGCATCAAACACAACGAAAAATTATTTCAAATTATTGAATTCCAACATGTAAAACCGGGTAAAGGTCCTGCTTTTGTACGAACAAAAATACGTCAAATCGAATCTGGTAAGGTACTCGATCATACGTTCTCAGCTGGACACAAAATTGAAACGGTGCGCATTGAGAACCGTGAATACCAATATTTGTATCAGGAGGGTGATGATTACGTGTTTATGAACAATGAATCATTTGAGCAGATAAACATCCCAGGAAAAATGGTTGAAAAACCTAAGTTCTTACAAGAAGGGATGATTTGCAACATTTTGTTCCATGCGGAAGAGGAATTGCCACTTGTTGTTGATTTGCCAATGTACATCATCTCTGAGGTTACTTATACCGAGCCTGGTGTAAAAGGCGACACAGCAACAAACTCTATGAAGCCAGCAACAATCGCTACAGGAGCTGAAGTAAAAGTTCCTTTGTTTATTGACAATGGTGAAGTGATCAAAATCGATACACGCACGGGTGTTTATGTTGAGCGTGTAAAAAACTAATTCGTAAATCAATTCAATACGTCAAGGGATTCAATTGGATCCCTTTTTTTATATGCCAATACTTCGCCTAGAATCCCTTCTTCTGCATTTTGAAACGATTCCTGACCCAACAACAGATCGGGATGATCTCGTCCTTGTCTTTCTTCACGAAGCATTGGGCTCGATTCCTCAATGGCGAAATTTCCCGACTTTCCTCTGCAAGTCGATTGGACTAAACGGAATTGTTTACGAGCGACAAGGTCACGGAGAATCATCACCCCTCTCAGCACCAAGGGACAAAAGCTACTTGCACAACTACGCAATGATCGAATTACCGCGTTTCCTCGAAGAAATTCTTTCCCCTGAAAAGAAAGTCATTCTTGTTGGTCATTCTGATGGAGGGAGCATTGCTTTACTCTATGCAAGTGCTTTTCCTAAGCGAGTTGCCGGTATTGTCACGATGGCGGCGCATGTAATCAATGAACCAGAAACTATAGCTGGAATAGGTCCGGCAGTTGAAGCCTTCCATCAAGGGAAACTCGATAAGCTCAAAAATTACCACGGCGACAAAACAGAAGAATTGTTCATGGCTTGGTCGAACACATGGACGGCAGATGATTTTAGAGATTGGGACATTTCGCAAGACATCCAGGGAATTCAAGCCCCTACTCTTGTCTTACAAGGTCAATTGGACCAATACGGGACCGAAAAGCAGTTAGAGATGTTGAAAACAGTTCTTAAAAACACATGCACCACAGAAATACTTCCTGGATTAGGACATCATCCACATTTGGAGGCAATGGAAAGTGTAACAAAACGAATTTCGAGCTTTGTCCAACTTGAGATTTTTAAAAAATAATGCATAGAATGAACTTTCCATATCCTTGAGTGGTTATCTCTATTATGAGCAAGGAAGAGTTTATCAACCCAATTGACAAAGATAAGATTACAGAGAATCCACATTCTTTGGAATATGCGCATCATGCGGGCAGCGCCTTGATTAAGCCTGAGGACCAAGGGAAAATCAAAGGAAGAGCCTTGTCGGCGATGGAGCACCAGACTGACATGCAGTTGAATCAGATTTACGAGCAAATGCAGTTGTTAGCTGATCAGGCAAAAAAGCTTCAAGACCGCAAGAATATTTCTGAGTTCATATACACTGCCGAGATGCGCTTCGAACCGCTGATCAACCACACCTACCATTTATATCAAAAAGAAAACGGAAGTTATCTGTTATCACTCATCGCTCCAGAACAATGGGGACGTTCAGGTGCCGCATTTACGTGGGTAGCCACTGTGAAGTTGCTTGCTGACCATACGTGGGACGTTCTTGACAAGCCGGCTGAAAGTGAAATTTGAATCCTTTTGTCGTTGAGTTACTAATGACTAGTTACTAATGACTAGTTACGAGTTACTAATTACAAGAATGATGAATTCTTTTGTCATGGCCGTTGACCTCGAGTCTGCTGCGCACCTCAGCCACCGAAGTATATACCGGTCTTATGTTTTCACTTTTGAATTCGATTTTACCTTTAGAACCATTCTCAGAAATCAAAACCTCAAAAGGAAAACTCCACAATTTGTAACTGGTAATTCGTAACTGGTAACTTTTTGAAAGTCTTTTGTCTGAATGTCTTTGAACGAAGCTGTCTTTTGTCTAATTATCCAATCTACCTCACAAACACCCACTCCTTCTCCGAAGACAAATTCTCAGCATAGGCATACCCATCCACGGAATATACCTTGAGTTCTTCAGGATGTTTGATGTCATTTTGTACAATATAACGTGCCATGGCACCACGCGCATGCTTCGCATACATCATAACTATTTTGTATTGCCCCTCCTTAAATTCTTTGAAAACAGGTGTAATGATTAGACTTTTCAATCGTTTCTGGTCAATGACCTTAAAATACTCGGCAGAGGCAAGATTGATGATGGCCTCATCCTTCTCAAGTTCTTCGATCAAAAGATTTGTTGGTTTACTGCCCCAAAACTGATACAAGGATTTTGCCTTGGCACTTATATCCCAACGCGTCCCCATTTCCAAACGGTATGGCGTCAATAAATCCAGTGGTTTTAAGCATCCATAGAGTCCGGAGAGAATGCGAATTGATGCATTTGCGCGCTCAAGTTCGTCGGATGCCAAAGTTCGAATGTCTAAGCCGCGATAGACTTCACCACTAAAGGCAAAAGCTGCAGGAACAATCTCATCAGTTTGACAAATCGGGAATTCAAATTGTTTGAATCGCTGCACATTCAATTCCGCCAAATCCCGAGAAATACTCATCAAGTCCATGATTTTCTTCACGTTCATTTTTGCCAATTTCTTCGCAAGAACCGTTGTTTCTTTCTCAAAGTTCGGCAAAGTAACACCTTGACATTTAGGAACATTGGACGTATCGATTGATTTTGCCGGTGACAGTAAGATTTTCATGAATTATGCTTTTGCACAAAAGTACATTTGCCTTCGGATTTATAGTAAACAATCTCCTTTGTTTTTTTTTGATTTTTTAACAAAATCTCAGTAATTTGGCAATGTTAATTCTAAACCAAACCATGAAAAAACTTTTACTTTCCCTATCCATTATCTCGTTTGTATGGAGTACGGAGC
>JBILBT010000073.1:0-11338 GCA_044353545.1 Crocinitomicaceae bacterium
GCTTTTTGCGCGTCAACACCCGAATGCGAATCATGTAAAAGAGGTCACGACCAACCACAAAAAGTACAGCAATGAAGATCCAAGTGAAGGAAGTACGTGACCATTCAAGCTGTTTTAGGGCATCTGACGCGTGTTGCTTGATGTAATTTCCTTGAGGCACAGCCATGAACTCGTGACGGTTGTGGATGTCGATTTTTCCATTTTTATTGGCGTCACGCCAAGCATAATCTCCATTTCCGTCGCCAACTTTTACAAATTGTACTTGTCGAACACCAGAAAACAACATGATTCCTGCAATCAATAACCCTAGTCCAACCGCCAACCAAATTTTCCATGGCTTGAAGGAATTTTTAAGGATGTCGTGTTGTCCTTCCATCTCCTAGGGCTGTAATTCAACAGAAACATCCCAATTCGCACGAACTTTCGTCGGCTTTGAAAAGCGGTATACTTGTTCTGGTTGAATGCGCTGTTTCAAATCACCACCACTCCACTTGCCGTCGCCGTTGAGGTCTTCGATCAAAACAAAAGTGTATTCGGCAGGTTCCAAGTAGTCGTAACGTACCGTTGTTCCGCCAGCGCAAAGACGCTCACTTATGGTTTCGTTGCCTCGCTTTAACTGAAGAATCAAGGGCCCGGTGAAGTCGTGCAAGACGGCGTAAAGTACCCCAAAATCTTCCAACTCCCCATATTGAAAAGTGAAGCCAGTTGAATCCATGGTCATGGCGTTGCCACAATTAATGGCTCCTTTTTTAAAGATCACTACTCCTTTTTCTACCTTGGTTTTCGGAACTATGGTAAACTGATTGATGCCACTATAGTGAAGTTGGAAAGGAACAAAACTGGAGTCGATCAAGTTTTTCACGTAGATAAACCCACTGTCGAGCGCGGTGATCTTACCATTCACAGAATACATGAGTGAATCTATAGGTGAGTACATTCCACCTTTCCGTTTCGACTCAATCCGAATAGGAAAAGCTTTGTCTTTCGCTGAAATACGCGTTCGAAGTGTATCTATAAAGGTGTCTTTGATCACGGCCAAATTGGCTTCAACCACATCAGAAAAACCACGGTAAACAAAGATGCTGTCCTCCGTGATGAGATCGATTTCACTCTTATCTATGGATTTATCATTCAGTGTAAGTGCGGCATCCCGCAGTGAGAAGTTGGCCCCAATAACGTAGCGATTGATTCCTGAGGCCTTAAAGGTATTCACCTTTCTTTTCGAAATTGGGTTGAACATACGTATGTCCATGGTGTCTATCTTTCCAGATTGAATGTCTGCGGTGTCGGTAGAAAATCCACAGCGTTCTTGAGGCTGAATGCTCAAATCACCATTCACATCTTCGAAGGCGCGCACCACATATTTTCCATTCCGTAGATAGCGAAATCTAGCCATTCCATCCTTTCCAGTCTTGGCAAAATAGTACGGACTCACTTCATTGGTGTCTGTAAACAATCCAACAAGCATTTTATCTAAAGGTGCAAGCGTCCATGCATCTGTAATGTGCACGCACAACTCCGATGAGTCGATGCTTGTTCCTGTTGAAAAGACATATTGAATCAATGAATCATTGCCCTCGGTCACGTCTTTGATTGTCCCGTTGAATGAAACCACGTAGGTTGTGTTCGGTTTAAAATCTCCCTCTAGCTTTACGGTAACTTGCTTCTTGTTCAATTGGGCATCGAGCTTGATGCCTCCCGGAACAATACTCATGGTTTGCAGAGGACTATTTAATTGAATGAATTCATCGAAATCTAGTGTAAATGATTTTTGATCGAATGAGACCGTACCATTTGCTGGAACTGTTTGTGTCGGGTTGGGTGCGACCGTGTCTTTTTCACCCCCTGTAATGGTTCCTACTTGAGCGCAGGAGCTGATTAGCAGGGCAAGAATTATAAACAGTCGGAAATCCATGTGCAAAGTTCAGTCAAAAAAGTGACATCCGTATCATCAAAAGCATCCAATGTCTCGCTGTCAACATCAAGGATGGCGATCACCACACCATTTTTCAGGACGGGAACAACCACTTCACTTTGTGATCGAGAACTGCAGGCAATATGTCCGGGAAATTCGTCCACATTAGGAACTAAAACCGCTCGTGATTCTTTCCACGCGGTGCCACAAACCCCTTTTCCATGGGCAATTCGAGTACACGCAACCGGGCCTTGAAAGGGGCCTAGAACGAGTTCATCACCCTTGACGATGTAAAAACCTACCCAAAGCCAAGCGAATGTTTCGTGCAATGCCGCACAGCAGTTGGCCATGTTGGCAATAGCATCCGACTCGCCACTTATCAAGGCCTTCATTTGGGGCATTAATGCACGATATTGCTCGGTTTTGTTTCCGTTTATTTTAATGAGGTCTTCAGCCATATTGGGCATGATGTTTCAGCAAAATTGCCTTTTTTCCTCCGATTCTCCAATTATTTTCCTATCTTCAAATAACAAACACTTGAATATGCGTGAAAAAACCACTCTTGACAAAATCTTGTTTCTCGACATCGAGACCGTTCCCCAAACCTATCAATTTAGCGACTTGGAGGAAAATCTTAAATCGCTCTTTGAAGCGAAAACGCGGTTTCTGCATTCCGAAGACAAATCCTATGAACAACTCTATTCTGAAAGGGCGGGGATTTATGCGGAGTTTGGAAAGATTATCTGTATTTCCGTTGGCTATCTCCAGGATCAGCGCACTGGCCGTCAAATCACTATAAAATCATTTGTCCATGAGGACGAGGAAACCTTGCTGAGCAAGTTTGCAAAATTCATTTCGGATGACGATTTCTATTTGCTCTGCGGTCACAACGCCAAGGAGTTTGACTTCCCGTACATCTGCCGTCGCATGCTCATCAATGGACTGCCTTTGCCACGGATGCTCGATCTATCAGGCAAAAAGCCATGGGAAGTTGCGCACATCGACACCATGGAAATGTGGAAGTTCGGGGATTACAAGGCCTACACATCTCTTGCACTTTTGTGTCATGTATTCGGAATTCCCACCTCGAAGGATGACATCTCCGGTGCAGATGTTGCGCGTGTATACTATGAAGAGGAAAACATCGATCGCATCAGACAGTACTGTGAAAAGGATGTGGTGGCATTGATTCAGTTATACCTTAGAATGCATGGAGAGCCCATGGTTGATGCGGGAGAAGTTCATGCCTAAAACTAAAAAACCCCGATAGCATCGAGGTTTTTTAATATGTTGTGACCTGAAGATTACTGAATAAATACAGTTTCTTCGGACGTAACTTCTTGTTCTACTTTGATGATTCCCTCTCCTACAGCAGCGCCAAAAGTGGCTTCAACATTCAATACAGCTACTCCTGCCTGACCAAGTTGGTACACATCGTTGAAATTGAATTTCGCTTCACCCGAAGTATTTGTAAGTGTTGTATCGTACAAAACAACATTTGCAGGCTGGTTTATTGTTGACTGACCGTAAACAACTACTTGAGCACCAGCAACAAGTTGATTGGCAACATCACGAACGTAAATGATGGCAATCGTGTCTTTCTTTTTGCGGCAACCTGAGGAGAAAAATACACCTAGGAAGGCAACAGCGGTAATTAATCCAAATCGAGTGAACGTATGCATAGGTATAGGTTTTAATTCATTAAATAAACAGTCTGTACCGTTGTGATGTGTGAACGACAACGCACATACTCTGTGCCTGTTTTCAATCCGCTCTTGACAATGACGTCAAAGTAACCCGTAGTGTTGCCTTCTCCTGCCAGATTAAAGTAAGTATCCATGTTAAACTCAACGAATCCAGAAGCATTTGTTGCCAATGTGTCTACAAAGGCTAATGTTGCAGGATTCGAATTGATGTCACCAATAATTACTACTTGTGCTCCATTCACCAATTCGTTGCTTGAAGAACGAACGAATATTTTAAGCACTGAAGGGTCGTCGTTTTTACAGCCGGAGAACATCACCGAAATCAAAATCAACTCAAAAAATAAAATCGCTTTTTTCACTTTTGTTTTCATTTAAGAGAGCACATGCGCCCCAAAGATAAACTAATTTTAAGCATATGCAATAGTATTGTAGCCCTTAATTCGTACCTTCGTTGCGCTGTTTCAAACAAGTTAAGGCACCAAAAAGTTACATACTTGCCCAAAAACTTAAAAAATAAGCCATTCGAATGAAAGAACATATTGACGAGCTTGCTGAACAGATCGAGGCGTATTCAATAGCGAATACAGCAACACTTGAGGAGTTCAGGATTCATTTCTTAGGATCAAAAGGTGTGGTGAAGGAGTTGTTCTCATCTTTGAAGTCTGTGCCTAATGAAGAAAAGAAGGAAGTGGGAAGATTGCTGAATGACTTAAAAATCAAAGCAGAATCTAAACTCGAACTTTTCAAAGAACAATTGGCCACGCAACAAACGAGCAGCGAACGTATTGACCTTTCTCGTCCGGCTGAAGAGTCGTCCGTCGGAGCACATCATCCGCTATCCATCGTGCGCAATGAGATCATTTCTATTTTTTCACGCATCGGATACATGGTTTCTGAAGGACCAGAAATTGAAGACGATTGGCACAATTTCTCTGCATTAAATTTTCCGCCCGAACATCCCGCTCGCGACATGCAAGACACCTTTTTTATTGAAAAGGGTGAAAAGGAAATGGCCCTGCGAACACATACAAGTTCGGTACAAGTTCGGGTGATGGAAAATAGTACACCTCCAATTCGCACCATTTCACCAGGACGAGTATACCGCAACGAGGCCATTTCAGCACGTGCACATTGCTTTTTTCACCAAGTGGAGGGATTGTACATCGATAAAAATGTGTCCTTCGCCGACTTGAAGCAAACCCTGCTTTATTTTGCCCAAGAAATGTTTGGGGAAAAGGCTCAAATTCGTTTGCGCCCCTCCTATTTCCCATTCACGGAGCCAAGCGCTGAAGTGGATGTGTCGTGTTCAATTTGCAACGCAGAAGGATGTAATGTATGTAAATACTCTGGATGGCTAGAAATACTCGGATGTGGAATGGTCGACCCGAATGTGTTGAAATCATGCGGCATTGACCCAGAGGTTTACACAGGATTTGCCTTTGGAATGGGAGTAGAACGTATCGCACAATTGAAATTTAAGGTGAGTGACCTTCGCTTGTATTCTGAAAATGACGTGCGCTTCTTGAAACAATTCACACCAGTAGTTTAAGATATGGGATGGTTCTCTAAGTCATCAGCAGAGGAAAAATCACTTCCTTGGATTTCGCTCACAAGTACTGAGGAATTAAAGAATGCCTTGGAGTCAATCGAGCGACCAGCACTTTTCTTCAAACACAGCACACGTTGCAGCATTTCCATCATGGCGCTTAGTCGCTTAGAACAACGTTGGAATGTGGCTCCAGAGGATTGTGATCTCTATTTTATTGATTTACTCAATCACCGCGATGTGTCGAATGAACTCGCTGCGCAAACCAACATCGTTCATCAATCACCACAAGCGATTCTTGTCCGTAAGAGGGAAGTGATATATACGGCGACACATGGCGACATCGACGCGGATGAAATGGCAAAAATTTTAAGTCATTAACATGAAAAAGTTCCTGATTATCGGCGTGATCATCGCATTTGTCGGTGCGCTATTGTTCCGTTCATGCGCGCCTTCATCTACAGATGTTTCGGCAACAGAATTGCTAGCAGCCTTTGCCTTTGAAGACAACTTAGCAACACGTTGGGATGAAAAAGTACCCATCAATATCGTAGTCAACAATCCAGACGTGGAAACCTTGGAACTGATTTACAACGACAGTACATTCGCCACATGGAATTCGCCAGGTAAGAAAATCACCTACCAACTGAAAGCAGGTTTTTACGGTTTGGGAGCTCGTCAAGTGGAATTGATTGCCACCTTGAAAGACGGCACAAAGTCCTCCGACAAGCGCATCATACGCGTCCTTTCTGATGTGGTACCGGAAATCTGGATTGCAGAAATTACGCGAGAATACCCCCATGAAGCAACTAGCTTTACACAAGGATTGGAGTTCAGCAATGGCCAGTTGTACGAAGGGACGGGTGAACGAGGAACGAGTCTCTTGGCACAAGTGAATCTATCGGACGGTAAAATTGTGAAGTCTATGGGCTTAGACGGCTCTTACTTTGGCGAGGGAATCACGGTGTTAAAGGGGAAAATTTATCAAATCACTTGGCAAGAGCAAACTTGCTTTGTTTACAATCAAACGGATTTAACCCTTTTAAAGGACTTAAAATACTCTGGCGAGGGCTGGGGCTTGTGCAACGATGGTAGCTCATTGATTATGTCGGACGGTACCGAGCGCATCACCTTCCGAAACCCCGAAACTTTTGCAATCACGCGCACCATCGAAGTGTACACGCACCAAGGTCCAGTGAGCAAACTGAACGAGTTGGAATATGCCGACGGCTTGATTTATGCCAACGTCTGGATGACAAACAAAGTGGCTGTTATTGACCCGAACAACGGGAAAGTTGTTGCTGAGTTAGATGCGGCGGAGCTTGTTCGACAAGGTAGAGGAAACGGCGATGTGCTCAATGGAATTGCCTATAATCCAGTCACTAAGAAGTGGTACATGACCGGTAAGAGATGGCCGAAACTTTTTGAAGTGAACTTCAAGAAACCGACGGTGTAGTTACTAATTACTAATTACTAATTACGAGTTGCGAGTTACGAGTTGGGGTTCATTCGAGGCAGCAAATTTGCGTAGCAATCGAATGGATAATTCCCGAAGGGATCAAATTTTAATTGCCTTTGGTATCAAATTCTAAATTGCCGCAGGCATCAAATTAACCAATAAACTAGTCATTAGTCACTAGTCATTTTCACCGTTCAACAAGCGCCCCCTCTTCAACACGAACAACTCGTCCCGGAAATTTATTGACCATGTTCATGTCGTGTGTGGCCATGAGCACTGCCGAACCTTCTTCTTTGGCGACGGCGATTAACAGGTGCATGATATCTTCGGAAGTTTCTGGATCAAGATTACCTGTCGGCTCATCTGCTAAGATCAACGCGGGGTTGTTCAATAAGGCACGTGCAATGGAAATTCGCTGCTGCTCACCGCCCGAAAGCGCATGAGGCAAGATGTTGGCTTTCTTTTCAATCCCCACCAACTGCAACACCGCCAAGGCCCGCTTTTGCATAAGTGTTTTGTCGGTCCAGCCTGTGGCACCAAGTACAAAGAGCAAGTTGTCCATTACGGTGCGGTCGGATAGCAATTGGAAGTCTTGAAAGACAATGCCAATCTTGCGGCGTAACATAGGTACATCCTTCTTTTTCATGTGAAGTAAGTCAAACCCAGCCACAGTGCCAGTGCCCTCGCTAAGCGGAAGCTCACCATAAATGGCCTTAAGTAAAGTGCTTTTACCGCTCCCTGTTCGACCAATCAAATACACAAAGTCTTGCGGACCAACGCTGAATTGCAGATCTGAAAGAATGGTGGTGTTTTGTTGGCGAATAACGCCGTTTTTGATATCAATGACTTTTTCCATGGATGCTATTTGATGTAAAGGTCTTAAATCACACTATTTTCAAGGCACTGCTGCAAAAATTATCTTAACAGAATCAAGTGTAAAACTTTTAGAAAAGTATTCTGTAACCGAATACGACAGAAGTAATTTTACTAGCTTAAATACACATCTTATGACCAGGCTTCTGATCATTCTTGGTTTGTGCATGAACGTTATAGTTTTTGCACAGACTTCAGAAAAATACAACAGTGAATATGCGGGCTTTTACCGTGCGGAGGAACTGTACGAAAAAGCACAGTTTGCAGCAGCACGCATAGAATTTCGTGCGTTCATCGATCAATTCGGCAAAACAAACGATCCCATGTATGTCAAGGCCAGGTATTACGAGGGAATTTCAGCACTGGAGCTTTCAAACAATGATGCAGTGGCACTCCTCGAAAAATTCAATGCGGATTACCCAGAAAGCATCTACCACAAAGAAATCTATTTCCGCCTTGGCAAGTTTTTTTACCACAAACGCGATTTTAATGACGCCTTAATTTGGTTCAATCAATTGAGCAAAAAGGACATATCGAAAGAAGACCAGTCAGAGTTTTCATTCAAGTTGGGGTATGCGAATTTTCAAGAAGACAACTACGATGCGGCCCGAAGTGCATTCCACGACATCAAGGACGATTCTACCCAATATGGTCCGCCGGCCTTGTATTTCTATTCCCATATTGCCTACATGAACAAGTCATATTCGGTGGCAGAAGCAGGGTTTATTCGATTAAAGGATAAGGCACAGTATGCTTCTATTGCGCCATATTACTTGGCTCAAATCTATTATTTGCAGGGGGATTACAAAAAGGTGATTGACATTGCGCCGAATGTGATGGACACCTCTAAGGTCTTCAATCAGAACGATATGAATCACTTGGTGGGGGACTCCTATTACCGTGAAAATCAATTTAAAGAATCAGTGCCTTACCTTGAGGCCTACAATAAAAATGCGCAAACAACCCGAGACGATGACTACCAATTGGGCTATGCGTATTACCGCTCTGCCATGTATGATAAAGCGGCGAAACTATTTGATCGTGTGGCGAATGGCAAAAAGGATAGTTTAGCACAAGTCGCCTTGTATCATATTGCTGAGTCGAGAATGAAGCAGAATAATTTAGCATCTGCTAGATCGGCATTTGGCGCAGCGGCAGCGATCACTGTAGATCCTAAAATCCAAGAAGATGCGCTGTACAATTTTGCGGTGCTTTCGTATAAGTTGGACATTAACCCCTTTAATGATGCGGTTGAAGCGTTTGAGTCGTTCTTGGCTGAGTTTCCAGAATCAGACCGTCGCGATGAGGTGAATCAATACCTAGTGAATGTCTACTCTTCGACAAACAACTATGCAAAAGCCCTTGAATCTTTGGATAAGTTGAAAAATTTGGATAGTCGCTTGAAAACGGTGTATCAGCTGGTTGCATTTAACTATGGTGTAGACTATTTCCAAAAAGGAGATATGAAAAGTGCCTTGAAGTTTTTTGATCGCGTAAATCAATATCCAGTGGATGCGGCGATCACGGCAAAAGCACGTTTCTGGACAGCTGATGCGCATTTCCGTTTGGATGACATGGAGAAAGCCATCAAAGGGTACCGTGAGTTTATTTCGATGCCTGCAGCACAGACTATTGGATTGAAAGCGGATGCTTATTACAATATGGGGTATGCCTATTTGAAAAAGAACGACATCACTCAATCAACAGATGCGTTTCGGATCTATTGTCAATCATCGGTAAAAGACAAGCGCAAATTGTCTGATGCCCACATTCGAGTTGGGGATGGTTACTTCGCAACAAAGCAAGATGAGTTGGCGGTAAAAAGCTACCAAGAAGTGGTTCGATTGGCCGCAGGCTACGAAGATCAAGCACTGTTCTACATGGCGAAGGCCTATGGATACATTGGAAATGATGATTTGAAAGCTGCGCGCTTATTGGATATTCTTACCAACTATAAAACGTCAAAATATACGCTCAAATGTCTGTATGATGTGGCGCTGATTTACAAGTCCAAGGAACAGTTCGAGAAGGCGGACACCTATTTAAGGCGGATCATTGATGAGTATCCAAACTCAGATTTGGTGGTTGATTGCCGCATTGAACTCGCCGACATCCACTTTAAAAAGCACGATTTCCGTCAATCGGAGTTGGAATACAAGCAAATTTTGACCGAACACGGTGAAGACCGAACCGTTTGTGAAAAATCTGTTCGTGGACTTATGGATATTTATGCCGCATTGAAACAACCAGAAAAGGTGAGTGATATTGCTTCACAGTATTCTTGCGCCAACATTTCAATGGAAGAACAAGAAGGTTTGTACTACTCTCCAGCTGTTGAAGCCTACAAGGACAGTTTATTTGCAGAATCTATTCCTTTGTTTAAAAAGTACTTGGATAAATTCCCGGCAGGACGATTTTCGGTGGACGCGAAGTTCTTCTTAGGGAATTCGTATTTCTCATTGAACGACAAGGAAAATGCCGTCAAAGCCTATGCACTATGTTTGGAAGGACCAAACAACTCATACACGGAATATGCAGCATCACGCGGCGCTCAAATTTATTACAACAGCGAACGTTATGCAGAAGCAATTCCATTCTATGAAAGAGTGGAAACAATCAGCTCAAAGCCATCAACGGTATTTTCAGCTCGACTTGGCTTAATGCGCAGCTACTTCATTATCGAAAATTGGTCAAAGGCGTATGAGAAAGCGACCCTGGTGCTGGAGAACACGGGAATCAACAACACCATTCGACAAGAGGGAGAATATGTTGCTGGGATTTCAAGTTATGAGCTGAAGAATTATTCTGCCTCCGTTCCACATCTCGAGTGGTTGGTGAAAAACACCACAACGGCAACTGCGGCAGAAGCGAAGTTTATCATCGCTGAAATTTATTACGCGGAACAAGATTATGTCAATTCCGATAAAACCATTCGCGAATTGCTGAAGATGAAGCCGAGCTACAACTACTGGACGGCAAAAGCACTCATTCTTCAGTCACGCGTGCAAATGGCAACGGATGATTTGTTCCAAGCTGAGCGCACGCTCAACTCCGTCATCAATCACTATAAAACGACGGATGATGGAATCTTAACAGAAGCAAATGAGTTGATGCAGGAAATCCAGCAATTGAAGAATCAGCCGAAAAGCATCACACCAGAAGGTGAAACAATCATTGAAATGAACGAAAATGGGAACTAAGAGATTTATAGCCATACTTGTTGCACTGCTCCCGCTTCTGTCATTTGGGCAGGGTGACTTGGTGATCATTAATGGCATCGGGAATAGAGACATTCCACCAGCATACCGCATCAGCATGAATCCGTCTATCATTGACACCGTGCTTGGCACCCAAGTTCAGCAGTACCCATTGTTGTCTTTGCGCTTTCCAACACAGATCAAGGTAGATACGATTAAACCGGTTACCATTAAGGTAGAACCAAAACTTCAACAGTTGTACTCTACGTATGTAAAGCTTGGTGTTGGCTCTGAGTTGATGCCGCTTGGAGAGGTGTATTTCGACTCGAAGCGCTCCCGCAAATATCTTTACGGCGTGCATGCCCAACACCTCAGTTCTTTTGGGAACATTACAAACTATGCACCTGCTCAGTTTGACCGCACCCGCACCAATGTGTATGGCGCCATCAATGAAAAAAGCTATTCCCTTCGCGGAGATGTACACTACAACAACCAAGGTTTGCATTATTATGGATTAGTTGATTCCGCTCAATCGGTTGATCGAAGCACGATTGCGCAGCGCTACCAAGATGTAGGCGCCGTTTTTTCCTTTGATTCTCACAAGAAGGACAGCGCTCAATTGAACTATAAAATCAATGTGGC
>JBILBT010000308.1:0-3565 GCA_044353545.1 Crocinitomicaceae bacterium
GGCGAGAATCATAACTGTCTGTATCAAACAAGGTATACCTAAACGTGAAATCTAAAGGCCACGACTTCGGTTTTATAAGTACATCACTGAAAAGAACGACACCTTTTTCATTCGTATTGCTCAAACGCTTCAAGGAAACGCACTCCATGCGCGATCGAAAAGTGATAAATTCATTCGCCGTGTAAGAAATGTGAATGCGGTAATTCCTTTTTTGGACATCCTCAATAAAAGGAACCGTTCCATCAAGATCACGGCTATTTTGCTGATGAATCTGTTGACGGTAACGTGCATAAATCTCTAGGGATTTGTTTGGTCGGTAATTCAATTGGAACAATACCTCATTTCCTTTTGTTGGGGCAGAAACTTGGTAGTTGAGCCAAGGAAATGTAAAAACATCCACAAAGGCGTTCATCGTAAATGACCTATTCGGCTGAAACTTTAAGCCCATATACAGACCTCTTTCGTTTTGTGTGCTGCCATTTTCTGAAAATCCTGCAGTGTAAAACGAAACATAATTGCGGTCGTATGAACGGACCATTGCACTGAATGAACAGCGCGGATGCAAGGCCAAAAGAACGCCGTGAAGTTGGGCCATCGCTTTTGATGAGGCATTCATCGAAAATTCACCAAAAAAGTGGGCATTCTTAAACAAGATGCTGTAATCCATGCTCCCTGTGAACACGCGATCCCCTCGAAAATCAAATTGATTGTAAGGCAATGTATCTTTTAATATGGGCTGATCATATCCTTGATAAATCGTATGGACACCAAGTTGAAAACGTCGCAGTTGAACACGAACCGAGGTGCCTGCGATGGTTTCCTTCAAGGAATTGCGGTGAGAGATTTCAGCATTCGTGCGATGTAAACCCGTCAGCTCTGTTCCTGAAGCAAAAGAAAATGCTCCATATGTTGAATCTATCTCAAGTTTGGCATCCACCTTTTTCATCGATGCAAAAGTCAACATACTCCATGCGCCAAAACCCATGTGAACCGCAGCACCGCGTAGAAACCGAGATTCATCTGTAGATTTAAAAGGCCTCAAAGTCTGCGCTGTTTTCTTGATCGACATGGCCTCTGCAGACTTATTGAAAGCATAGCCCGTCCAAAAATTTATACCTTGGCCGAATTGTACCTGATAGTCACCAAGCGCAAAGGATTTTAAGTATTTCCCGCCTTGATAGAAAGCATGTGCCGAGTAAAAATCGAAGCCATTTTTTTGTGCACCATGAAAAAATGCTTCTCCTGGATCCTTTTCCGCTGTCAGTCCAGCGCTGAGATTTGTTCGATAGGCATAGTTGAGGCGTGTATAATAATGGTCTTTGTTTCCGTGGTAATACATATTACTTGCATTCAACAGGGAATCATTTACGTTAGTATACCCCTGTTTTTTCTGAGGAATTGTTTGGTAACGAAAAGTTGCTTCGTAACTGCCCTGTCTTATGGCCTCTTTTACCGAAAGGTGCAATTGGTCCAGTTTATCATCTATGCGAACAAAAGGGAGAATACGGTCAATCGTTTCCTGATCCCAAAAATCGATGCTCTGAAGTTCATAGATTGTAATGAATTTTCCGAAGAGTCTTCTATGCAGCAGGAAAGCACTGATTTGAAAATCGGACAATAAGAAAATCGCTTGCAAATCAGCCTCTTCCACTACGTTGAGATTCATTGGGTGATCAACATAAACATTCAAGAGCTCTGTGAGGTAAGAAAAATCAAGAGTTTCAGATTGAAGCTGCTCTGAAATAAATTCAATGCGCTCTTGAATGAGCTCAGATTTATCTTGTCCAAAAGAAAACAAGGAACTGAATAAAAAGAGCATAGCGGTATGCAATCTCCTGCTCATTTTGAATTCTCTTTGGTTCGAAACGTAAAAGTCACTTGGGGTGTCCATCCGAGAAATTGATGGTACTGCGTCGCCACATCCAATTGAAAGGCAGGCCAAATACATCCAAAACCAGAGCTAATTTCCAAAGGATTTAGCTTACAACCTGCTCGAAAGGCAATAGATTTATTGGGAAGATACTCCAGCCCTGCTTTTATCCTTAAAGGGTGCTCAACGTCTTTTTGAGCTTCAAGGCACAAAAACACCAATTTAGATAAGGATATACTCGAACCCAAGCGCAGTTGAGTAGCCAATCGTTCATCCTGAAAATCAGTCAACTTCGCACGACCAAGATTAAACACACTCGCTCCCAACTTCCAATTTTCTGTTAACGCGACGAATACCCCACATTCCGCTGTAATTGTTGACTGCGTTCCATAATTCTCTGCAAGGGCTATTCTGTTGTAATTGAATTGAAGGCCCGCGTAAAATTTCTCAGATAATTTCATGCTGTATCCAAGCCCACCACGAAGGGATCTAAGAAGCTCATTGCCATGCATGGAACCTCCGAAAGAAAGCACCCCTCGTTGAATTGGCTGAACGAAGACAAGGCCTTGCGATTGCATTTCTTTTAGTAAAAACCTTGACTGATAGGTGGCTGAAACCGTTGTTTGGGTCATCGATGCCAATGCGCCTGGATTGGATTGAAAAGCCCAGGGGTCTGATAGAGCGACATGTGCCGCGCCACAAGCTGTAAGTCGAGCTCCGACGATGGGTTCCGGCTGCGCAAAAATGGGTTGCCAGATAAATGGGATGAGTCCGCGCGCAATTATAGAAAAGTGGTTCATCTATTAAAGATACGGAGAAACATTCCGATCTTCCAAACAATGACATCAGAGATTTTATTGCCTTTTTATTGTCAGTTATTGGCGCTTATTGTACCCGTCAAATTCATCTACATCGGCAATAACAAACGGTTCTTCGCAATCCATCATCGACATAATCCGCAAGATTTCAGGGTATTGCTTCGCATCGTGATGGTAGCACAACACCTTAGAACCCAGCACTTGTACCTCATCGAAGTCACGCGAACTATTGATTCGGTAGAAGGCCTTGTCGTTCGGTAGTTTTCTGTATTGCGGAAAGTCCGTATTTTTATCACTCACAGTTCAAAAGTACAACACAGGATTCTATTCCATGACGAAAAAACAAAAAGCGCAGTACATCATCGACGAATTGGAACGCTTGTACCCTGAAACACCCGTTCCCTTGGATCACAGTGATGCCTACACCTTGCTTATTGCTGTATTGTTATCGGCCCAATGCACGGACGAACGCGTCAATAAAATCACTCCTACCCTTTTCGCTCGTGCAAACAATCCGACAGACATGATCACTGTGAGTGTGGAAGAAATTCGCGCAATCATTCGTCCATGTGGACTTTCACCGCGAAAATCAGAGGCCATTTATCAGCTGTCGCACATCCTACTGAACGAGCATCAAGGGGAAGTTCCACAGTCATTTGAAGCACTTGAAGCATTGCCTGGTGTTGGGCACAAAACAGCCTCGGTAGTGATGGCACAAGCATTTGGGGTACCTGCATTTCCTGTGGATACACACATTCATCGCTTACTTACACGTTGGGGAATCACCTCCGGAAAAAATGTGGAAGAAACCGAACGCGACGCAAAAAAACTCTTTCCAAAAGAAAAATGGAATAAATTGCACCTTCAAATCATTTTT
>JBILBT010000074.1:0-11265 GCA_044353545.1 Crocinitomicaceae bacterium
CTGTAAACGATGCTCCGATTGTAGACAACGAAGTAGTGACTACAAACGAAGACACGCCAGCAACGGGTGACTTGACAGATGCAGGTGACTCAGATCCTGATGGAACGCCGCTTACTGCAAACACAACGCCAGTGAGTGGTCCAACGAATGGAACGATTGTGATCAATACAGACGGAACATTTACCTACACGCCAAACGCTGGATTTAGCGGAACGGATGTGGTAGTGGTATCTATTTGTGATGCGGGAACACCAGGAGTAACGTGTGTGAACGATACGATCAACATCACGGTAGCACCAGTAAACGACGCACCGATTGTAGATAACGAAGTAGTGACTACAAACGAAGATGCGCCAGCAACGGGTGACTTGACAGATGCCGGTGACTCTGATCCTGATGGAACGGCACTTACTGCAAACACAACGCCAGTGAGTGGTCCATCGAACGGAACGATTGTGATCAATACAGATGGAACATACACCTACACACCAAATCCTAACTTCAATGGAGTTGACACGGTTGTGGTATCTATCTGTGATGCTGGAACACCAGGAGTGCTTTGTGTGAATGATACAATTTTCATTACAGTGACTGCTGTAAACGATGCTCCGATTGTAGACAATGAAACAATTACTACAAACGAAGACATCGCAGTATCTGGTGACTTAACAGATGCAGGAGACTCAGATCCTGATGGAACAGCACTTACGGCAAATACAACACCAGTGAGTGGTCCATCGAACGGAACGATTGTAATTAACGCGGACGGAACATTTACTTACACTCCAAACCCAGGATTTACTGGAACGGATACAATAGTAGTATCCATCTGCGATTCAGGTCTTCCTTTGCCTGGAGTATGTGCGAACGATACGATATTCATCACTGTAGTACCATGTTCAAGTAATCCGGCATTCGACTGTGATGGTGATGGTGTGACAAATGGGCAAGAAGTTGTTGACGGAACGAATCCAACAGACCCATGTTCATTGTTGATGGCAAGTCAAACAGAAATACCAAGTACAGTGTGGAATGACGCTGACTGTGACAACGACGGTTTGACGAATGGAACGGAAGTGGCTGGAACAACGGACCCATTGAACCCAGACACGGATGGTGATGGTGTAACAGATGGAACTGAAGTAGCTGACGGTACGAATCCAACGGACCCTTGTTCATTGTTGTTGGCTAGTCAAACGGTAGCTCCAAGTGCTGCTTGGAATGACGCTGACTGTGACAACGACGGTTTGACGAATGGAACGGAAGTCACCGGCGGTACTGATCCATTGAACCCAGACACGGATGGTGATGGTGTAACAGATGGAACTGAAGTTGCTGACGGCACGAATCCAACGGAACCTTGTTCATTGTTGTTGGCAAGTCAAACGGTAGCGCCAAGTACTGCTTGGAACGATGCAGACTGCGATAACGACGGATTGACAAATGGTGCAGAGGTAACTGATGGTACAGATCCATTGAACCCAGACACGGATGGTGATGGTGTAGTTGATGGAACAGAGGTTGCCGATGGTACAAATCCAACGGATCCATGTTCATTGTTGATTGCGAGTCAAACGGTAGAGACAAGTGCTAATTGGAATGATGCAGACTGTGACAATGATGGATTAACCAATGGAGAAGAAATCTCAGGAGGTAGTAATCCATTCAATTCGTGTAGTCCAATACCTTGCAATATTACCATACCAGAAGCATTTACACCAGACGGTGATGGGATCAATGATGAATTTGTTATTGACGGAATTGAATTGTATCCAAACAATACAATTTCGATCTTCAACCGATGGGGAGTACTGGTGTTTGAGACGACGGATTATCAAAACAATTGGGACGGAAGCACACAAAGCAACTTTACAATTGGCGGAGATGATTTACCGACAGCAACGTATTACTATGTATTTGACACCAAAGATGTGAATCAAGGTGTGATCACAGGATTTATCTATCTACAGCGATAAAAAGAACAATGGCGCTCAGTGACATTCATTGAGCGCCATATTTAAAACGACACAAAATGAGAAAATTATTTACGGTCATGCGCGTTGCTGTTGTTTGTGCAATCACAACAGCAACTTTTGGGCAACAAGACCCACATTTTACGCAGTATTCAGAGAACATGCTTTTTGTGAATCCAGCATATGCGGGAAGCAGAGGTGTGTTAAACTTTACGGGGATTCATCGGCAACAATGGATAGGTTTTGCAGGAAGGCCAGTTTCAACGACATTCAGTGCCCACTCCCCACTAACCTACGAATCGGTCGGTTTGGGCATCACAATGGTCAATGATAAAACAGGACCCATAAAGCAAACGATGCTTTATGGCGACTTTTCATACACCTTGAAATTTAAAAATCCGGATAGAAAGCTTTCCTTCGGAATTAAAGGTGGGATGAACATCATTTCGGTGGAAACGTCCGAGCTGCAAACGTCTGAATCAAATGACCCCAAATTGCTCCAAAATGTCAGAAATAATGTCAACCCAAATTTTGGTTTTGGAGTTTACTACCACTCATCGCGTTTTTTTATCGGGGCAAGTAGTCCTAAACTCATTCAGCGAGGTTATGATGGCGTAAGCAAAACCAACATCGAACAGCGCCATTTTTTTGGAATTATTGGTGGAGTATTCCCGGTAAATTATGCATGGAAACTCCGGCCAACTGCGCTCGTAAAAATCACAGCGAATAGTCCAATTAACATCGATGCGAGCATGGCAGCAATTTATAGAGACCAAGTTTGGTTTGGAGCAACGTATAGATTAAATGCCGCTGTTGGGATCTTCGCACAATTCCAGGTTTCGCAACAATTGAAACTCGGTTTAGCTTCAGACTTTGGCACCCAAAAGTTACGCAATTACAATTACGGAACATTTGAAATACTCGCTTCTTACGACTTTGTATTTAAAAAACAAGGTATGCGTTCACCTCGTTATTTCTAATTTAAAGTAATCTAAAAGATAATGAAAAAACAGTATTTAGTATTTTGCTACATCATTTTAGCCTTTACTTCATTTGGACAAGCTGGGAAATTGAAAAAAGCAGATGCGTTTTATGAAAAATTATCATACGCTTACGCAGTTGGATTATACGAAGAATTGATCGGCTCCGAAGTCGCAACTCCTGTGTTATTCTCGAAAATTGCGTCGTGTTATTACTATATGGGTGACATGGAAAAAGCGGAAACGAACTTTAAATCCATGATTCAAACGGATGCGGCAGTGAAAGAAGATTATTTTCTTTACGCCCAAGCCTTAAAGCAAAATGGAAAATATACTGAAAGTGATGTATGGATGACAAAATTCAACCTATTGGCATCTTCAGATCACCGTGCTGTATCTTTCATTAGCAATAGTTCCTATCTCCAAAACATTGAAAAACAAGGAATACATTTCGAGATTAAAAATCTAAACTGCAACTCACCTGTTGCCGACTTTGGTGCCTATCCGTCGGTAGATGGAAATCTTTTGTATTTCTTGTCTTCGAGAAGAAAACCGATAATGATTCAGTATGAATGGTCGTGGAATCAAACGCAATTCCTTGATGTGTACACATCGACAGTTGCACCGAATGGTGAAGTGCAAAATATATCACTACTGAATAAACGTGTGAATTCCCGTTTCCATGAAGGACCATTGTGTTTTTCACCTGATGGGAAGTATGTGTATTTTACCCGAAACAATATGGCATGGGGAAATCAAAAAAAGGATCAAAAAGGGATTCAAAATTTACAACTATACAGAGCCACTGTAGATTCTCTAGGAAACTGGAATGATGAAGAGGTACTTGTTTTCAATTCGAAGGAATATTCTGTTGGACATCCAACAATTTCTGCCGATGGCAAAACACTATATTTTGTTTCAGATATGCCCGGAGGTTTTGGTGGCGCAGACGTATACAAGGCAGTCATCAATGGAGACGGAACCTTCGGTAAAGCTGAAAATTTGGGAGCGCAATTCAACACGGAAGGGCAAGAAATGTTTCCATGGATCAATAGCAAAGGTGAGTTGTTTTTTGCCTCTAATGGGCATATTGGACTCGGTGGACTTGATGTGTTTGTCATGTCTGTGAACAAAACCGGATCGTTCGATAAACTGCTGAATGTGGGATTGCCTGTGAACTCGCAACATGATGACTTTGCCTTTACGATGAATTCAGATAACATCACAGGCTACTTCTCTTCTAATCGAACTGAAGGTAAAGGTGATGATGATATCTACTCGTATGTGCTCACGAAACCTTTCCAACAACAACTCGTTGTGAAGTCGATTGTCAAGGATGAAACCACAGGGGAAATTTTACCAGGTGCAACAGTCAAACTAGTCAATTCAAAAGGCGAGGTGATCGCGAGTGCAATTACGGATGAGTTCGGTGGGGTTCAGTTCGATGTTGAACCAGGAGAGGACTATACGATTGCGGTTAGTGGTGTAGACAAGTACAATGTCAAACAACTGGCCGTGTCAACCAAAAATTTAGATTCAGACATTACACAAGTGAATGGAAATGTTTCTTTGGTCAAAGAAGCTAGTTTTTCTTTATACTGTCTTGTAACTGACGCGAAGTCGAATTTACCTCTGGAAGATGTAAAAATTACAATAACAAATTCGCTTACGCAAAATGAATTTATCAATAGGTTAACGCCTAAAACAGGTGATGTCGAAAAGGAAATTCCGGATGTAGCCATCAATGACCAATTGTCGTACACAATCCGCTTAGAAAAACAGGGATACTTGACGAAAGTTGTCACATTCAATTACCAACTTGTTCAAACAGGAAAAATCAATGTTCACGAAACGTTAGATTTAACTATGGATAAAATTGATATCGGTTTAGATTTAACATCTATTATTGACATCAACCCAATTTATTTTGACTTGGGGAAATTTTCTATCCGTGCTGATGCTGCCATTGAATTGGATAAAATCGTTAAGGTGATGAATGAGAATCCAGCCATGCAAATCGAGTTGGGTTCACACACGGACTGTCGTGGATCAATCGCGTCAAATGAGAAGTTGTCCGACAACAGAGCGAAAGCATCTGCAGATTACATTAAACAACGCATTAGTAACCCAGAAAGAATCAATGGAAAAGGATTCGGTGAATCTCGTCTAAAAGTAGACTGTCCGTGTGAAGGAGCGGTAAAGTCCACTTGTTCAGAAGACGAGCATCAAAAAAATAGACGAACAGAGTTTGTTATAATCAATATGTAGTTTGTCGCGAATACAAGAAGCGTTGAATAGCCTCGAAAAAGTCCGAATTTGGGCCTTAGGAGCTCAAAAAACAGAGTGGAGTTTCGTCGCTTTTGCTATTTATCCCGACTATTCGGGACTTCACTTTTAGCCCTGAGTTCATCGAAGGGTCACTCTGTTTTTGTGATCCCGGAAGTCGAAAAATCAAACTTTTATAAGGATTTGGAGAGGGTTATGGATTGGAAAAAATTCCAAAAAAAAGAATGAGACTGCGCAGCTGCACCGAAGGTAATCAGAATGAGAATGAAGTAAAACAAAAACGAGAATGACGCTCTCACACTCATTCTCGTTTTGTTTTGTGACCCCGGAGGGATTCTAACCCACAACCGCTGGAGCCGAAATCCAGTGCGCTATACAGTTGCGCCACGGAGCCTTTTTTTGGCGAGTGGTGCAAATCCCTTTTTTGATGTTGCGCCACGGAGCCTTTTTTTTCGGGTGAAGCAACTGAAATCCCAAAAGGGACAGTTGCGCCACGGAGCCGAATGGATAAATCCATCGTCCAAAAATGAACACGACAAAGGTAATGCCTTTGAGGCTATTCAACAACCTAAATTCAGTTTTATTCAATCTAAAAGAATACGCTATAGTTCTATTGTTTCGTTGAGGTTAAAACCCGATAAATTTGCACAATTGAAATATAGTTTTACTTTTGAATGGAAACACTATTAATATGCGTCATTTATTCACGACTCTCTCTGTACTTCTTCTATCCTCATCACTTTTTGGGCAGCAATGGATCGATAAAAAATACACCTACGATAGTCTATTGAACTTGACCTATGGAAGTGACATTGGATTTGATGGCCAATTGGATTCCTTAAAATTGGATTTGTATCTACCGAATTGTGACGACCCAAGTCACCTATCAAAGCGGCCATTGATCCTTGTGATTCACGGCGGGGCATTTATTGCCGGGGATAAAACGGAAGCGAGCATTCAATATACATGTCGCCAATTTGCGAAGCGTGGATATGTAGCTGCAAGCATTAATTATAGACTTGGTTTCGTTGCCGATGAACAACTGTGGAACTGCAATTACCCAAACTACAGCTGTATTTTTGCAACGGATAGTTCAGAATGGTATCGCGCCTATTATCGCGGGGTGCAAGATGCCAAGGGCGCCCTTCGTTACCTATTAAATCGAGCTGACAACTATCGCATCGATCCATCCAATGTTTTTCTAACAG
The DNA here is from genome assembly GCA_044353545.1 of Crocinitomicaceae bacterium. Classification (GTDB taxonomy): domain Bacteria; phylum Bacteroidota; class Bacteroidia; order Flavobacteriales_D; family Crocinitomicaceae; genus M0103. The sequence goes on from JBILBT010000074.1 coordinate 6,448, forward strand.
GCGAAAGTGCAGGGGCGTTTATCTCATTGGGCGCTGCCTTATTGGATGTCAATAGTGAACGTCCGATTCAAACCTTTGCCTTGTCAAATGCCCCTGTTCCGAATGCCAATACAGCAAATTGCGTGTACAATGTTGGGGCTAATATCAGTGTGCAAAGTATTTCTAGGCCCGATCTTGGAGGGATTTCTGGTACAATTGAGCCTACAACGGTGGCCTACACCATCAAAGGAGTTGGAAATATTTTCGGAGGAATGTTCAGCAATCTTATGGCGCAACAAGCCCCTGGCACTGCAAAACCAAGCATTTTTTCATACCATCAGCCTTGCGACATTGTGGTTTCCATTGATAGCGCAAAAATTTTCTGGGGCTTAACTTGGTGCATGACCAACGGCTACGGGTGTTTTGGCATCGCAAATACGCCAAAATCCTACGGAAGTCGAACCATTTCAGATTGGAATACCACCCAAAACTTGGGATATACCATTCAGAACGAATTTACCTCGACGACCTTTCCCTATAGTTTTGTTTTCGGTCAAGCAAGTTGCACGGATCAAGCCTCCAATCCTTGTCATGCATACGACAATACGATCCTACGCGAAGGGAATATGGCGCAGTTTTTTGCCAATTTGGTAAGCACAAATCCAATTTGTGATACTGCGGCATTAGAACTAGACGAACTTGACTCACACTTTTCCATACATCCAAACCCTACATCTGGAACCATTAAGATTGATTTTAAAAAATGGGATAGCGGCATGCAGGTGAATTTGTATAGTTGCACTGGAAGGTTGGTTCAATCCAAATTCACCAATGAGATGACTACCGTAATGGAAATAAATGAAGAGGACGGTATGTACTTCATTGAAGTCATCGGGGACTTTGGCAGGTCGATAAAACGCGTTCAACTACTGAAAAAGTAACGCTTACCAACTTGTCGTTGTTAATTCCGTGTTCCAAATGACAAGCTTCGAAAAGTGATCAAGCCCTTTGTCTTCTCAGTCTCTTGTCTTCGTTAGTTACGAAGTGTTATTCAAGTCTTAAACTCTTAAAATCCTGATGTATATTTAATTACGAGTTACGAATTTGGTGGCTGAGGTTCTCGAAGCCACGAATTACGAAGAGCAATCAAGTCCTTTGTCTTGAAATCTTGACGTCTTAAAATCTTAATGTCTCGTCAACCACACCTACCCTTTCCCAGGCTTCACCGTTGGCGTTGTGCGCACTGGTGTTGTTGCTGCCGGAGTCGTTCCGCCACCACCTCTGATTGGTGTTGTCGTCGGTGTGGTTTGTGTTGGCGTAGGGGTTCCACCTCCATTTCCTCTACCACCACCATTATTGATTTGGATCGGTGCTTGAACAGGTTTCTCTTGAATGGGACGCTCTTGAACTGGTTTTTCTTGTTTTGGTTTATCTTGAACTGGACGTTCTTGCTCCGGTTGTGTTTGTGGCGTTACCACTTTTTGTTGTTGTTGTGTATTGCGCTCTGCACCTGTTTGTTGCCCAAGTGGCTGTGCTTGCGGCGTGCCCTCTCCGCGCTCTTGTTTTACAGAATTGATTACCACGCCATTGTTGTCGTTTCGAACAACACCATCAATTCTTCCAAGGGTTAATCCTGTTGTTTGATCATGAATGGCAGGCCGCGGATTTCCAGGAATACTCAAGTAGGCCATGTCATAAATGCAGCCTTTCATGTCCTCTTGTGAGACACCGTTTTCTTCACAGGATCTTCTAGCTGTTGCTTGTTGGTTTGGTGTCAAGTCATTGATGGTGCGGTGTACACGCGGAAAGCGCTCATCTGTATACGTCAAGGTAGATTCTCCCGGCAAGTATTCAAACAAAGAAGTCATCGGCGTGATTCTCCATACCCGAGCGAAATCGCGCGCTAGAAAAGCGAGGTATTCTTTCTCCATTTCATTGGAGACCTGCTGCATTTGGTCGTTTCCAAATGAAGAAAATGACATGTAAGCCGGACGATTCATGCCCGAACCTGTTTCGAAATCATCGCGATCAATGCCATTCGCATTGCCCAATAATCCATCGTACTGCTCACCAGAACATGGAAAAATCTGAACGGAGACATTGATGAAACTCATCATTCCCGAACCGCGCATTTCTGCAGTCACTACTTCACCTGTTGGCCAGGTAATCACATAACTTCGGTTGCTGTAACGCACAGTTCCTCCACGAGGCAAGAAATAGACATCGCGGACCATCATCATCGGTTCCCCATTGATGCGCAATGCCGTTTGTGAATTGTTATCGGGTCTGTTCATGGCGTAGAGCGTTACGCGGTCACCATCAACATTCATTGCCACGGCAGTGTTCAACGAAAAATCATCCGATTGCGCTTGTTGACGTGATTGCACCTCGAAGCGGCCTGAACGTGAACGCGCCATAACGAATTCACCGACAGTTTGAAAAGAGTATCTTGCGCCATCAAATGAAGACAAATGTGGGTCGCCATATGATCTGCCTTGACGAGGAGAGCACGTTGTGCGGCTGATCATGGTATGCATTAAATCCCATTGAGGTGCAGATGTTTCAGTGGCATTTCGTTGTCCACCATTGATTTGCTCACGGATTGCATCTTGATTTACAGGTGGCACCAATCGGAGCATTTCCATTGGTGTTAAATTCTCAGGAAAGGTGCGGGTTGGAATTTCTGTATGTTGCGCCAAAGCCACCATGCTGTTGGCCAACCATTCACCACGAACTGGGTCCCAATCCGTCAATTCCTTTTTCACAGGGGAAAATTCTTCAATAAATCGGTCTTGTGAGGAACATGGCTGAATAGCCAAAAAAGTAAGCATCAATCCAATTACTGGAGTAAAAAGTTGTTTCATAAGAAAGAAATTTTGTCGCGCGCCAACCTCAAAACACATGCCGTAAAATGCCATTATGAGCCCTTGTTTTGAAGTAAAGCTAGAATCAAAGATACAAGGATTCAAGATGATGTTGAATCTGAGTATTGTATTACCTTTGAAATATCCCATTGGATTCAATAAATCATCACTTATCGCGTTGATTGCAGGGAAAAATGAGCACAATGAAATTTTTGATTTTCGCATTCTTGGTTTGCACCTTCTTTTCCTACGGACAAATTGGAATGGACCAGTGGCGCATTCATGTTCCAAATCGTGAGGCCATCGATGTTACGACAGACGGCAATCTGGTGTTTGCCGCGTTTGATAACGGACTGTTGGAATACGATCCCTCTGCCGGTGAAACGAGTATTTGGACAGATGTAAATGGCTTATCGGACGTGAAACTAAGTGCCTTGGGACGTGACTTGTCCAGTAAAAAGGTATTCGTAGGGTATGCCAATGGCAATATCGATGTGATTGCGAACAATACAATTACCAATATTCCAGCAATTCGTTTGGCAGAAATCCAAGGAAACAAGCGCATCAACCGCATTGTTAACTTTGACGGAGACGTATTCTTCGCCACGGGTTTTGGCATTGTGCGCCTCAATTCATCCAACAATGAAGTAAAGGACACGTATTATCCAACACCTCAAGGGGATGCGATTCTTGATGTGGCGTTTATTGGGGATACCATTTACGCATTGACTGCGGATCGTTTGTTGAAAGCAAGCCTTAGCAATCCAGCTGTTGCCGATCCTTTTCAATGGGTCATCGATGCCCGTTTACCCGTGCTTTCGAGTAACAAATATACAGACATTGAAGAGGTTGGATCGAAGATTTATGCCTTGCTTCAATGGGATGCTTACGGTCAAGACACTGTTTATCAGTTAAACTATTCAGGAAACATCGCGACTTCTGACATCAATTTCAGTCTGCAAATCAACTCATTGAGTTCAGATCAAGAGCGTTTGATTGTCAACAGTGACGGTGCGATTTACCGCTATTTTTCAGACCTCACTCCAGACCTAGTCAATTCATCATTTTACATAGGAAAATGGTTTGAACCGAAACATTCGATATATAGCAATGCGGGCTATTGGATCGCAGACGGAAAAAATGGGCTGCAACGATTGACTGAGTACAACTTGCTCACTCGTGTTGAATTCAGTGGTCCACCAAAGTCTGATTTTTTTGCCATGGACTGGAAAAAAAACACCATGATTGTTGCGGGCGGAGGTATGTCTGAAAAGATTTCGAACTTTAGTAGCTCAGGGGTTTATCGGTTTCAAGATGAAGCGTGGGACCTTTATGATCGAGACAACATGAACCTATGGAATGGAACAAACATTTGGGATTTCATAGCTGTGTCTATTGAGCCAAACAATGCAAAAAAGGCCGCTGTGGGCACATTTTCATCGTATCCGGTATCCATTCTCAATTTTGAAACTGGGGTTACAGACACCTTTACGCCACTCAATTCCCCGATGGAATACTCTGGACCTGGAAGCACAAAGTCGCTCGTAACGGCACTTGAATATGACGACAACGGAGATTTGTGGGTATTGAATGGGTATTCCCTGAACCCGCTTAAACTATATCATGATAATGCGTGGTACTCCTTTGATTGCGGTGGTACCTCGAAAAATCAGTTTTCTGGGAATATGGTCATTGACTACAATGGGCACAAATGGTTTGCCCTAGATGCCGCCGGTCTTTTTGGATATAACCACAACAAAACGCCAGTAAATGCTGCAGACGATCAGGTCATCAATTTGACTTCGGGGGATTATTCTGGTGCACTGCCCTCGAATACGGTTACAGCACTTGCGGTTGACTTTGACAATGAAATTTGGATTGGTACCGACAACGGTTTTGCCATTCTCTACAATTCCGACGGAGCCTTCGATGCTGGTCCAGGAGATTACAATGCACAACGCGTTAAAATCCCCGT
>JBILBT010000075.1:0-11248 GCA_044353545.1 Crocinitomicaceae bacterium
GGGATTGCAACAGAAAACATCGCTGGTTTGGATGGAATAAAAATATTTTAAACCCGCCGTTATATTTTACTTTTTTTAGCTTAACTTGAATATATAATCAAATAATATTCATTTAAACACATTAAAAATGGGAAATCAAATTGAAATTTTCAAAACAAGTGACAACCAAACAATCGTACAAGTTCGGTTTGAGCAGGATACCGTATGGTTAAGTCAAAAACAATTATCAGAACTTTTTGACAAGGATTCCGATACGATAGGATTGCACTTTAAAAATATTTTTTTAGAAAATGAACTTGATGAAAACTCAAGTACCGAGCTTTTCTCGGTAGTTCAAAAAGAAGGAAAAAGGGAAGTAAAAAGAACAATTAAATTCTACAATCTTGACGCCATCATCTCCGTTGGCTATCGCGTAAACTCCATTCGCGGCACTCAATTTCGGCAATGGGCAACAAAACGACTCAAAGATTTCTTGATTGATGGGGTTGCCTTGAATGAAAAACGCCTTGCGCAGAAAAACAAAGAAATTCAGGTATTGCATGACGGAATTCGAATTCTTAGTCGGGCAATTGAAGGCTGCTGTTAGTTGACATTGACTTCCTTCAAAAAGACAATTTACCTACCCCTTACCTACCAACCGAAAAGCTCGTTTAGTCAGTTCAATCTCACTGTTACTTATTCCTAACCCTTTGGACACTGCTCGCCAGTTTGAAATTTCTTGATGCATGTCCTTTAAAATACGTTCGGCGGTTTCTTTTTTTAAATGATATAAATGAGCGGTTTCTATAGCTAATGAAACATCTAAATCATTGCTGTTTTCTGAAATATTCAAGGTTAAACCATGACCCATCTCATTTGGGTTCATGTCATAAGCGGGTGACAAGCGCCATCCTTCACTGGTGAGCAAAAAACCGTGGTTTCGTAAATGATCGTCTGTATTAGAAACTAAAACATTAAACACCATTCTACGCCACAATTGATCCAAATCTTCTTTTGCAGCAGGGCTATGTTGCATGATAAATCCAACTAAATCAAGATATCCAATTCCATCGATATGATCCGCACCATCTTGAAGCCCCAACAAGGTCATAGCAGATGCAAAATGAATGCGTTTTTGATCTGTTGTCCTATCAAATCTTTTGGATAAAAAGGTATGGTGCTTACCCGAAAACTTTTGTAAACGTGCTTCCGCAACATGAATTCCACAAGCTTGAGCCAATTCGTGCAATACCATTTCCCAAGCACCTGAATTTTTTTCATCCCTTGAACTTGGAAACTTTGCAATCCATAAATGACTATTTTCATCCATTACACTTGCTTTAGGCCTTGCTCCACCTAGAGAAGACCCAGGATCAAGTAAGACATTCAGCCATTGAGCATATTCTGGGTCGTTCATAGCGTCATCTCGCTCGAGCTGCAAACTTGCATGTTCCAATTCCCGAAGTGATGTCCATGGTGGTGTAGCCATCTTCTTGTGGTCGTTCATAAACGGTCCATCCTCAATCAATTTAAAACGTAGACCACCCATTCGATGTCCGTCATAAACACCCAATAAGAAATCACTTTCAAAAAGCGTCCTTTCGTCTCGTCCCTCCACTTTCGCCTGCCACGCCTCTCTTCTTCGCATCAATAACCTACCCCAACGGTCAGGCGATGAATCTAGAAATATCCCAAAATTATTTTTTTCTTCTGGCAGGTATTGCTTTCCCTTGTAAAAACCTAAATGCGGATCCAAGAATAATATCGGATTTTGACTATTTACCCAGGTTTCGGCATATTCAAATGAAAATATCTCTTTTCCTCGAATGTATTGTGCCGTCAAAACGCCCATAAGTTGCGCGTCTAGCATGAATTCCCAATCGGCATAAACACTTATTTTATGTTCCCGGTGCTTCATGTTTATTTCGTTTGTTTCGGCGCGCGTTTAAGAGTAATAATTCCAGCATCTTGCAGTTTTCTACCCAGAGGATCGGCAGCGGCAACCATGGACAAATCTTTTTCTAATCCCATAACAAACAGCACTTGCAGATAGCTACCTATTGCCACCGTGGGGCTGCCTTGCTCAATATTAGATATCGTTTTCCGTCCAAGTCCTGTGCGCTCTGCCAGTTGCTCTGCACTCAACTTTCGGCGCAAGCGTGCCAATTGAATCTGTTCACCGAGATCCTTCAAGATCTTCAAGTTTTTAGGCAGTATGGCTGGTGCTTTTTTCATTTAATGCGTCTTATAGAGAACAAATATAAATCTTTTTGTCCTTTTTATGACACATTATTTAATAACAATATTGGCGATAAAACAGATGTGAATCAAATTTATCTAGAAACATTAGATTCATGTTCGCCAGAGAGTCACAGAGAAAATAACGATTTCATGCTGTGTCTTTCCGCCCATTCCTTTTGCTGCTATTTTTAACTTTAGCCCATCTCGGGACTGTTCTCATGGTTGCTCTTGGAATAAACCCTGCTTCACCAATAATTATATCGCAAGCAGTTCCGCCGATAATGATATAATTATCAGGATACTGCTCAAAGTACTTTTTAAAAACATCCAGACCTACGACCATACATACGTCTTTAAAATTTGATCCAATGCCATCTCAATCCGTTCATCACTTTTATCCTGCATACTTAAATACAAAGAAAGCGGATCGACTACTGTCATATCGTTAACCATGCTTACAGGCTTGTATTTCCAAATCTCCAATGCATATTTTCCCTCGCTAGGATTTGGATTCACCAACGCATTGCTTCTCTGTAATGTATAAAATTCATCCTTCTCAATGGCACAATACTCCTGATAGCTTGGATTTAAGTCTGTATATGTTGACAAAGCACTGGAATTACTTTTAAGTAAGGTCAACCCTTTCGGTTTTTCATCTACGAAAACCGTTTTAAGAACTGGATTGACAAATAAATTATCCTCCTTTATCTTTTCCCATAAAGCCATTTTATCAAATCGAAATCGAATGAATTTTTCTTTTTCTCCAAACACATCGATCAATCCATGGTTTTTTAAATTGTCAATGGCTTTGGTAATCGTCATTGGCGTGTAAGCAAACTTTTGAGCAATGTCCTTAAATGGATGTTGTTCCAATTTCCAATTCAAGTCACCACTGAGCAGCTTGTAGATGATAAGCAACTGCGCTGAAGGCATCAATGTTTCCTTTTGGGTATTGTCCCGAGGATAGCTTTCTCTTAAGTCAATCAATAAATCAGGCAGATACATTTGTTTTCCTGGAACAATAAAATTGATCTGCTTTTCAATCAATCGTTTGCGCTTATACGCTTGCATGTTTTCAAGCACTACAACTACAATTTTATTCAATTGCTTTTTGATTTGCTGGAGTTGCTTCTCGATTTGCTGGATGCTCAGACCTTCTTCGTTCTTTAATTCCGCAAAGACCACTTCCTTATTAAAAAGGTTAATGTTGTATAACTTGAATGTCTCAATTACATACAAAGGCAACTGGCCCTGATTGCTCTTCGCAATTGGGTTTGCTGTGACCTGTATGCCAAGCACTTCGTTTAAATATTTCAGGACATTTTTCATTTTACAACAATTAATAAACTTATTATTGCACAATATACTTGTTTGATTTATTGTGCAAATTTAGGTTTATTGTATTGATTTACAAAACCATGACTCTGTCACTTTGGAAAAGCTCATTTTCTCGTTGCTGCACATAGCCTAACTGATTGGTTACTAATCGTGTATTTCCAATGAGAAAGTCTGGAATATTGCAATGGTGATGACCGTAGGCCCAAAAAGCGATATTCGATGTTTCGATAAAGTCATAGAGTTCCGTGGCAAATGCTTCATTCAATACATCCCCTTTGTATTTAGGTGGATAGTTTAAAAATGTAGGACAATGATGAGAAAAAACGATCATCTTATGGACATTGGATTGATTCATAGATTGTTTTATAAAATCCAAACTTTCGTTATGCAAAGCATTATACTGTTCAGGGGTAAAATGCGAACCATTGTGCTTTATTTGGTGAAAGTCATTCAAACTTCTTTCAATTTTCCATTGATTCGCGACACTAATTTGGCTCCATAGGGTTGAAAACAAGAGATGAACTCCGCCATGAACGACCGAAGTATTATTCACCAACGACACATTATTTTTTATTCGTTCATTCAATATCCCACTCTTATCCGTAATATCACTTTGGTAATACTCATGATTACCCGGCAGCCAATAGGTTTGTTCAAAATGATCCGCCAAATAGGAGAAAAAATCATTGTGTTGATTCATGACAACAAATGGCACAATATCACCTGCCAACACCAAAATATCGCCCACAGGCTGCAATGGATTTTCTTTGATGAATTTTCTGTTTTGAGGAAACTCCAAATGCAAATCAGAGGCATATTGAATTTTTAATTTCATACCATACATACGATCATTTTTAACATTACTAAATATATAAAAAACACCTGGTTTTTGCAATTTACTAGCAGTCATATTTTTGTGGCCGTTATGGTACATGATGTTGCAAATCCAATACTTAAATTCTGATTTTGTTGCTGACATGTTGCTCAAAAAATCACGTGCACAAATAAGGTACAAAATGGGTAAAAAAACCCAAAATTGACAAAAAGTGAGAGGGATTTCAAAAACGCAAAAACCCTTGACGAGCAAGGGTTTTAGTTGTTTTCGTTATGGATGTTTATCGGTGCTTACTTCCTAATACCGATCCTACTTTCCAATACAAAACTTAGCAAAGATATTCCCCAACAAATCTTCCGTTGATATATCCCCTGTGATCGTACCAAGGTCGAACATCGCCTGGCGGATGTCCATAGCGATGAAGTCGGCGGTGATCTGCATGTCGAGGTCGGCTTGGGCCTTTTCGAGGGAGCTTATGGTGCGGCGAAGAGCATCCACGTGGCGGGCATTCGTGACGATGGTTTCGTCGGCCAAGGAGAAGTCTCCAGCGATTTTTTGGGTGAGGATGTGGCGCAGATGATCGATGCCCTCTCCCGTAAGTGCACTCAACCAAAGGGCGTCTTTATCGCAAGATTCAGTTGTTTTTTGTGAAATATCGGCCTTATTGCAGAGTTGAAGCACAATTTTGTCGGAATGAATGTCACGCAATTCGCGCACCCATTGGGATACAGAAGTGATGCTTTCTGCGTCGGATCCGTCACTCAAACAAAGGACAATTTTCGCTTGAAGGATCTTCTCTCGAGAACGTTCGATCCCCATGGCTTCAATCTCCTCGGCACCCTCGCGAATTCCGGCCGTGTCGATAAAACGAAAGAGCATGCCGTCGATGTTCAAGGTCTCTTCAATGACGTCACGGGTGGTACCGGCAATGTTGCTCACAATGGCCCTGTCCTCACCGATGAGCTGGTTAAGGAGGGAACTTTTTCCTGTATTCGGCGCACCAACAATGGCAACGGGAACTCCGTTTTTAATGGCATTCCCCAAGGCAAAGGAAGCTTCCAAACGACGCAAATAGCGCAAAACCTCATCCACGAGAATTTTCAGTTGGGTGCGGTCGGCAAATTCGACATCTTCTTCAGCGAAGTCCAACTCGAGCTCGATAAGGGAGGCGAAGTGAATCAACTTTTCACGCAGTTCTTTCAGTTCGGAAGAAAAAGACCCACGCATTTGGTTCAAGGCAATGTCGTGCGCATTTTTAGTTTGTGCGGCAATGAGATCGGCAACGGCCTCCGCTTGGGAGAGGTCCATCTTGCCATTCATAAAGGCACGCATCGTGAATTCTCCAGGTGTCGCCAAGCGACAACCGCTGTTCAGAAGCGTATCCAGAATTTGCTGTTGAATGTAGGGTGAACCGTGGCAAGCAAGCTCCGCACTTTCTTCCCCAGTAAAACTTTTTCCTTCACGAAAGATGGACACCAAGACCTCATCGATCAACTCTCCTGAAGGGGAACGAAACGTTCCGAAATGGATGGTGTGCGTTTCCTTTTCTGTGAGGTCCTTCGAAAAACATAGCGACACATTGCGCAACGCAGCTTTCCCCGACACACGAATCATGGCGATGGCTCCTACCCCACTTCCGGTGGCAATGGCACAAATGGTATCGTTCGAATCTCGCATGAAGCAAAGGTAAAAAAGAAAGGGGTGAAAATACTTCCACCCCAATATTCATTGGATTAAACCTAGGATTTTCATCTTAAACTAAGTCCTATATAATTAGCTGCACTTTTGTTTTATGGTAAAGAAATCAAAAATTTATTTGTGCTTGCAATCGAAGTAAATTCCCCTGTTGAAAATTATCCTGCTTAACATGATCTTCAAATCGGCGACGAGACATTGTATACATTACCACTAATTCAAACGTTTTGTGTGGCTGCCATTCTAAGCCAATTTCATATTCATTTACCTTATAACTCCTTGCATCCAATTCGTGCTTTTTACCACCTTCATAATATTGTCCTCTTACAAATGGAATTAGCGTTTGTTTGCCAAATTTCAACATGTAAGAAAGTGTAATATATCCCCCTTTCAGACCTTGAACCTCTATTGAATCCGTATATTTATTGTATTCTGGGCCTTTCCCTATATTGTATTCAGCTTGAATACCAAACGGCTTTGGATAAAGAACAAAAGATGCTGCGGCGCGTTGATCCAAATATTCACTATCCTCATTTTTCTTCACTCCAGAAGAAGTGCTTAATAAAGTAAATTTACCAGTATAGGCTTGAATAGCTGGTTCAATAATCTGGTTCTTAATTTTAATTGGATAACTCAACCTTGAAACAACATGTAAGTTGTCATTTCTCTCTGTTTGGTTTGCTGTTTGACCATTGTAAACACCCAACGCAAATACACCATAATCACCAGAACCTTTCAGTCCATCTTTCACTAAGCTTCCAAACAAATCACGTTTCGATTTCGGCGCCCAATAAAAAAAAGCTCCCAAGTCACGTTCATTAGATACCGAACTATTTAAAGCATCGTTTCTATCCAATGGCAAACGGTTTTGGCTTGATTGCATATTTTCAAATCCATAAGGAACTTTACTTTGTCCTAAACGAATACGGAATTCATTGTTTTTATCTAAGCCTAAATCGAAATAAGCATCTCTCAATTGGGCAATGTTTCCCGTTGTACCTGCCGAAGAAGCAAAATCTGGTTGAATATAAAAGTATACACGTTTAGAGATTTGACCAGAAAAGATGATCCGAGCACGGCGAATAAAAAACCCACCATCTTCACCGATCGACTTATCGCATTGTTCACATTTCAGATCTGGATTTGTTTCTAGCAAACGGTTATACCTCACTTGCACATAACCTCTAATTTGAATGTTATCATACCAACTTGTTTTGGCATTAAGCTCGCTTCTACCAACAGACTTTAAAGTGTCCGTCTGACCTATTACATTCATAGTTAACAACGCCATCACTGTCAATGAACATAATTTTTGAATTCCTTTTATCATACTATCTCGATTAATTCGATGCCAAAAGTATTTTATTAACATTCAAATAACATTGAGTTTTTTTTGATTTAAGGTTTTGTTAATTTTCATAACTTTTTATTAACATTTGATTTATACGCTTTAAATCATCTTATACATTGATTTTAAGTTAGTTAAATTGTTTTTTAAGGCTGATACCGAAGGTTTAAATTCACATTTGCGTAACATTAATTTTCGATTAATAATATAACACATTGATTTACAGTATGTTTTACTTATCAATCATTCTCGGTTAAGTTTTAACATTATGTTTAGGTTAACAAATGGGAAGGAATTCCTCTCACTTGGCTCTAAGGATTACATTTGCCAAAAAACTCAATTATGGCATCTATTTTAAAATTCTTTTTACCGAAAGATCGCGTGTTCTACACGCTTTTTGAAAACGCTAGCGGCAATCTCGAAAAAATCGCACAGAAACTTGTAATGGTTGTAAATGAGCCAGACTTTAACAAGCGTGCTGCAATTATCAAGGAAATGGAAGACCTTGAACACCAAAATGACTTATTGACACACAACATATTCCTTGAATTGGGGAAAAACTTCATCACACCATTTGACCGTGAAGACATTCACAGCCTTGCAACGGCACTTGATGATATCGCAGATTACATTTATGCGGCAGGAAAGAAAATCAACTTCTACAAGATAGATCCTACTGTTGATTCAGGCATTCAAAAAACTGCTGACGCCATCCAACAAGCGGTTTTGGCAGTAAACCAAGCTGTCATCGAATTGCGCAACTTGAAGAACACACAAAAAATTGTTGAGTGTGTGATCAAAATCAACAGCATTGAAAACAGTGCAGATGACTTGTTCGACTTAAGTATCGAAAAACTTTTCGATTCTGACGTTGACGCAAAAGAATTGATCAAAAAACGCGAGATCTACCAAGTCATGGAAACGGTAACAGACAAGTGTGAAGACGCTGGAAACGTGATCGAATCAATCGTGGTAAAATACGCTTAATGCCCTTCATTTACTCACTATAATTAAACGAGTATGTTTACTTTATTAATAGTCGTCATTGTCATTGCATTGCTCTTTGACCTAGTGAACGGTTTCCACGATGCGGCAAACTCCATTGCAACCGTTGTATCGACGAAAGTGCTTACACCGTTTCAAGCGGTTGTTTGGGCGGCGACCTTCAACGTGATTGCGTTCTGGGTTTTCGACATGAGTGTTGGAAATACCGTTGCTAAAACAGTGGATAGTAGCGCAATTAACTTGTGGGTAATTCTCGCAGGTCTATTGGCTGCAACATTCTGGAATCTTCTCACGTGGTGGTTTGGGATCCCCTCTTCTTCTTCGCACACACTCATCGGTGGTTTTGCAGGTGCTGCGGTAGCGCACGCAGGATTAGGCGTCATTGAAACTACGGAGATCCTTAAAGTTGTTGCCTTCATTTTCTTGGCACCACTTATTGGTGGGTTGATTGCCTTCATCATTGCGCTGGTCACCATTAGCCGTTCTTTTGTGAAAAAGATGTTGGTGATTCTGCTTCTTTCTGGAGGGACCTTCTACGGCATGTTGTACATGATTGATTACATGGACATGAAGCCGATCATGATGTACATCACCTTAGGTATGATTGGGGTCTTTATCCTGGTGTACATTTGGTTTGAAATCAAGTACGGAAAAAAACCTTCTTCTGCAAAAGAATCCATGATGCACAAGCGTCTGCAGTTGCTTTCCTCTGCTGCATTTTCACTTGGTCATGGTGGAGCAGATTCTCAAAAAGTAATGGGAATCATCTGTGCAGCTTTAATGGTGTATGGAAACTATGCCCGTGACGAAAACATCTCTGTACATAAAGACCTTCAGGTGACTGAAACCATACAGATTGAATTTAAAAATGAAGACGGGAAAAAAGAAAAGTTCAAACCTGAACTTGAAAACAGAGATAAACTGTTGGTGTACACACGTGGCGAGAAGGTTTTCGATGCGTCAAACGATTCATTGATTTTCGATGACAAAACATTGAATACAAACTATCAACATGCAGCACTTTTCGAAGAGCACATCGACCCAGAAACGGCCGAGTTGTTGAAAGATCACAAGTTAAAATCTAAAGTACACTCCGATACGATGCCATCGTGGATTTCTTTTAGCTGCTACTTGATGATTGGTCTTGGAACGATGATGGGTGGATGGAAAATTGTGAAAACAATGGGTACAAAAATCACAAAAGTGACGCCATTGGAAGGTGTTTGTGCTGAAACAGCAGGTGCCTTGACACTCTTTACTGTTTCTAACATGGGAATCCCGGTTTCTACAACACATACCATCACAGGATCAATTATCGGTGTTGGAGCCACAAAACGTCTGAGTGCTGTTCGTTGGGGCGTGACCATCAACTTGCTTTGGGCATGGATTCTTACCATCCCTGTAAGTGCGGGATTGGCAGCATTGTTCTACTACATTATTATGTTGTTCCAATAGAAATTTAAACTTTGATGCTTTGCCCGCCACGGCGGATTTTTCAATAATTTTTTGCTAAAGCAATTCAAAACGAAATAATAGAAGGGGGGTGAGAAATCATTCCCTTTTTTTTGATTCCCACACCAACAACTATAGAGTGAGTGCGAGAGCGAGAAAACAATCCTCCCCCTTAATCCCCCTCCGGCGGGGGAAACAGACTGCAACCACTGCTTGAAATTTTGAACAAGCTATAGCCTACTCTTCGCATTATATACATTCTCGGCCTCTTGCTAGAAATTATAAGTGGAGTTATAAACCGTTTCCCCCTGAAGAGGGGGATTAAGGGGGAGGATTCATTAATTTTACATTTTTAATTAATCCCTTATGTCCTCCATCCTCCGTTTCATTCCCCTCGGCTTTCAATGGGAAACGCGCGATCCTTTTCTTTTTTGTGTGCACCACGAAGACCATTATCCCAAAGGAAACGGGAAACTTGGTCCGGCCGCCTCACTGGCGGGAAGACACATCGGTCAAGATTTCATCGTTAAGGATGGCTGGAGAATGTATCACGGGCAAACAATTCCTGGCTTTCCTGGGCACCCACACCGCGGATTTGAAACGATTACTGTTGTCAAAAAAGGATTGGTGGATCATGCAGATTCTACCGGAGCAGCAGGTCGCTATGGAAATGGTGATGTGCAATGGATGACGGCTGGAAAGGGCGTACAACATTCTGAAATGTTTCCATTGCTGAATGAAACGGGTGAGAATCCTGCTGAACTGTTTCAAATTTGGTTAAATCTTCCAGGCAAGAGCAAGATGGTGGAACCGCACTTCAAGATGTTTTGGAATGAAGACATTCCTCGCTTTTCTATGGTAGACGAAAACGATAAAAAGACGAATATTGAGTTGTTGGTTGGGAAGTTTAACGGGAAATCGGCACAAGACTCGCCTCCTGACTCTTGGGCTGCCGACGAGGAAAACCATGTGGCTGTCATTCATCTCCACTTAGAACCACACGCCAAATTCGTGGTTCCTGCCGGGGTCAAAGGCATTCATAGAACACTATATTTTTATTCTGGCGAAAGCCTTCTCATTGAAGGGGAAGAATTTCCAGAATACCATGGCGCCGCAGTTGAACCGGATAAAGACACCGTATTGCAGAATGGTCCAGACGAAACGAAAGTGCTCATTTTACAAGGGAGACCCATCAACGAACCCGTTGTGCAACACGGACCTTTTGTAATGAATTCAAAATTGGAGATTTACGAGGCCTTCGAAGAGTATCAACGCACACAATTTGGTGGATGGCCTTGGCCGAAATACGACATGGTGCACGACGCGAAGGCTGGACGCTTTGCGCTGCACGCGGA
>JBILBT010000309.1:0-3537 GCA_044353545.1 Crocinitomicaceae bacterium
TGAGGTTGCATCCCTAGGCGCAGGAACATACACGTTCAACATTGCCGATGATTCAATTTCATTTGTTACGGCACAAGTGAACTTAGTCGATGCCTTGGACATGCAGGTATCATCTGTTGTAAACAACGCAAGCACATCTCAAGGTTCCGACGGAAGTATCAATTTAATTGTCAATGAAATCGATCCCACTTATTTTTGGGAGGGTAAGAACGGGAGCAACCTCGTGATTACGAATGAAGATCAAACGGGTTTAAGTGCAGGGTTCTATGCTGTAACCATTACAAATGCGAATGGATGTAGCACCTTCAGAAAATTTGAAATAAAAGAACCAAATGCACCTGTGATCGCGGTAGGGGACAATACATATACGATAGGAGGAGAAGATGCTATTTTATCCAGTAACATCAGTGTATATCCAAACCCGTCATCTGGACATGTCACCTTAAATGCCGACGCGACTGTTCGCACTGCAATGATCATGAATGACCTTGGAATTGTGCTCAAGCAGCTTGACTTCAAGAACGAAGGCAAACTCACTGGATTGGATTTAAATCCTGGGGTTTACACCCTTATTTCCATCGACGAAAATGGAAATCGCGCAACGGAGCGCATCGTAATCCGATAAACACGTCATTTTTTTCAGACCCAGAATAAATGAGCCGGCGGGAATTCCCGTCGGTTTTTTTTATTTCTATTCTTTTTTTCCATACTTTCGCAATCAAACAATTAAATCAAAAAACATGAAAAAACTTTTACTTGTTATTTCTATCGTTTCTGCAGCCATGAGTGCAAGCGCACAATCATGTACTCCAGGAGCTAACTATGCTGATTCAGTGTACGGTGTATGGCCTGATACTGTTCAAAACTTCCCGTTTGCTACAGTGAATGTTGCATACTCTACAGACTTGAACTTCAAAGTTCCTGCAACAGTTACGGCTGAGTTAGATCCAACTGGAGGAACACTTGTTGGAACACCTATCCAAGGTTTCGTTGTAGATAGCGTTGGTGGACTTCCTGCTGGTATGAACTTCGGTTGTAACCTCTCTGGTTGTTCTTACGCTGGAGGTGCAAACGGATGTGCAAACCTATACGGAACTGCTACTGCTACTGGAACATACCCGGTTGAGATTTACATCACAGCAACTGTCTTGATTACCATCATCCCTGGATTCCCACCTACACCACTTCCTCAGTCAACATCTTTCTCTGGATACCGAATTGTTGTTGGTCAAGCTGGAACAATCGATGGTATTTTTGAGCCTTTGAACCTTAAGCCAAACCCGGCTAGCGAAAATGTAACACTTTACGGAATTACTCCAGACATGAACATCTCTTCAGTTGAAGTGACAAACATGGAAGGAAAAGTTGTTCGTACATTGAACATCGTTGACTCTTCTTTGGAAATCAACTTGAATGGTTTAAATAACGGTGTTTACTTCGTTGTTGTAAACCACGCAGGAGGAAAAGAAACAATCAAGTTCATCAAGAACTAATTGATTGATAAATGCATTGAAAGGCTCCCACATGGGGGCCTTTTTTTATGCCCCGCATTTTCTTTTATCCGTTCAAGTAAAATAGTAAAAAAGAAGATGTGTTCAATAATTAACATTGATTTGCATGTTGTTGAGCGAATAATATCTTTGTGATGTTAATTATTGAACATGGAAATAACACCTGAAATCAAACAACGCTTAGAGCTGTTAAACGAAAAGTACACCGCGCTGGGTCAAGACTTGTTATCCTACCTTGACGGCTTGTTGTATGCCGACACAGTGAAGTACTGGGACTACATCGAATTGGACACCCTTCTTAGCCTTCAAAAACCAAGAACGAACATCCCTGACGAGCGCATCTTTATCATTTACCATCAAATCACAGAGCTATACTTCAAGATGGCTTTGCAAGAATTTGAGCAGCTCGCAGATCACCCCGCAATCGATGCAGAGTTCTTTGTGGAGCGCGTAGGGCGAATCAACCGCTACTTCGATGCATTGATTACCAGTTTTGATGTGATGTCAAAAGGCATGGACCACAAGCAGTTTTTGCAGTTCCGCATGTCTCTCTTGCCCGCGAGTGGATTTCAATCGGCGCAATACCGTTTCATTGAAATGTGCAGCACTGAGTTTCTTCACCTCGTCAATAAGGATGTTCGACATCAATTTACGAATGAGTCCAGCATTGAATCGATGTATCAATTCATTTATTGGAAAGCTGGCGCAACGGAATTGAGCACCGGGAAGAAAACATTGACCTTGGTCCAATTTGAGGAGCGCTATCAAGAAGAGTTCATTAAACATGGAGAAGCGTGTAAAACCAGAAATTTATGGCAGGTATACAAGCGATTGACTCCTGAAGAACAAAAGTCTGAAAAGGTCATCAGCACACTTCGCCACAACGACACCAATGTAAATGTCAATTGGCCTTTGGCGCATTACAAGTCTGCTGTTCGCTACTTAAACCGCGACACCGATGATATCGCAGCGACGGGTGGAACCAACTGGCAAAAGTACTTGCCTCCAAGATTTCAGAAACGCATTTTCTATCCCGCATTATGGACAGAACAAGAACAAGAAGAATGGGGAAAAGCGTGGGTAGATGATGTTCTTAAAGCTTAGTTTTTAAGTCAACCAGCAATTCCGTCATGGAGCCGTACATATAATCTGCCGCCACCAATCGCGGATCTGGGTGGTTTGTTTTTTCTGGAATACAAACCACTTTCATGCGGGCAGACTTGCCGGAAACAACACCATTAAACGAGTCTTCTACCACCAAACATTGTGTGGCGGGTACATTTAATCGTCTCGCTGCTGTCAAATAAACCGCTGGGTGTGGCTTGCCAAATTCTTCGTGCTCAGCAGAAATACACACCTCAAAGTACTTTTTGATCTCTAGCGCTTGAAGTACAGTTGAAATAAGAATTTCGTAGGAGGAAGTTGCCAACCCTACTTTCACTTTCTTTTCTTGAAGGAAGCGCAATGTTTCAAGCACTCCAGGCAAAGGTGCCGCATTTTCTTTGATCAATTCCACCATTCGAAGGACAATTTGTGTTTCCACCTCTTTGGGCGTTACCCCTATCCATCCTTCGTGTGCGTGCCAAAACACCACCACCTCATCTAGACGCAGTCCAACAGTTTTTTGAAAATCTTGCTTAGTTAATTGTGACCCGACGGCATGAAAAACCTCTTCCATGGCAATTTTCCAAAGCGGTTCAGAGTCGATAAGGACTCCATCCATATCAAAAATAACGGCATTAAAAGGAGCTATTTCATTCATCGTCCAAAAAGTGTTTTGGCAATTATTTATTGACATGAATGCGAACCACCTCGATTCTTCGGTCGCTCACTTGTTCAATAATGAAGGTGTGGTCTTCGAGCACCACCGTTTCCCCCACCTCAGGAATACTTTCTAACTCATTTAAAATCAGCCCGCCTAATGTTTCATACGATTCTGATTCCGGCAGTTCAAGGTCATACTCCTCATTGAGGTAATCGATGTCTGCGCGTGCCGAAAAACGGTATTCATGCGCACTAATTTTTT
>JBILBT010000310.1:0-3532 GCA_044353545.1 Crocinitomicaceae bacterium
TTAAAAAATAATTTACTTTTACGAACAACTAAACGATTGCTATGATCAATAAAACGCTGTTATTATTTGTCGGCTGCTGCATTTCGCTGATTTCATTTTCACAAAGTATTACGGTTACGGGTACAGTGAGAAATGAAAAGAAGGAAAGCATGCCTTATGTGAGTGTAAAAGTCAAAGGTCAAAATGCGGGTGTCTTGACGGATGCCAATGGAAAGTACTCCATTAAAGCAACAGACTCGACCAACCTCACACTCGTATTTTCATATACAGGATTTGTAAAACAAGAGGTGCTTGTCAGCAAACGATCACTGATCGACGTGGTTCTCATTCAGGATGCTCAGGAGATGGAGGAGATGGTTGTTGTAGGTTATGGAGAGGCATCGAGCAAGGAGGTAACTGGAGCAACTGGAAAAATGAATGGCGATGATGTGGAGAAATTGAATCTTTCACGAATGGACCAAGCCCTTCAAGGTCAGGTTTCAGGGGTAACCATCAGCACAAACTCTGGATCGCCAGGTGGTTCATCGAATATCCGTATTCGCGGACTGTCCACGTTTGGGGACAATGACCCCTTAATCTTGGTAGATGGTGTTGTGTACGATTCAGAGGGATTGAATGCATTGAATCCGTCAGACATCAAATCAATCAATGTATTGAAAGATGCTACAGCAGGGATCTATGGGGTGCGCGCCGCAAATGGGGTGATCATCGTTGAAACGAAAAACGGAAAGCTCAACAGCAAGCCAACTTTAGAATACAATGGCTACTATGGAATCCAGCAAACATCGCGTAAGCTTGATTTGTTGAATGCCCGTGAATATGCAGTCATCAAGAATGAAATGTTCGCTGCGGGTGGTCAAACTCCACCATTCAACAACACAAACTTGGGTGTAGGTACAAACTGGCAAGATTCTATCTTCCAATCATCACCTGTGCAAAGCCACAACATCAGCATGAGTGGGGGCACCTTCAATACGAAATACTCCCTCGGTCTTGGTTTCTACAACCAAGATGGAATCGTCGGTGGAAGCAAAGCAAACTTCTCACGCTACAATGCGCGTTTGAACCTAAGTACAGATTTGACATCTAAATTGAAGTTGAATTCGGTATTGCTTTTTTCTTCGGACAGCCGCAGTACTTTACCTGAAAATGGCCTTGGTTCAGTCCTATACAATACGATCAATGCATTTCCAAATGAGCCGGTTCAAATGGCGGATGGAAGTTATTCTTATTTAGCTCAGGTAAATGACATCATCAATCCTGTGGCACAAATTGAAAATCAATACAACTGGAATACAGCGAATAAATTCGTTGGAAAGGAGGAGTTTGTGTATGATATCAACGAGCATTTTACGTTTACGAACCGTTTGAATTTCAACTATGCCATCGTTGATACGAAAGTATTTTCTCCATTGGTATGGTACGGTGATGGAAAATATGCCAATACAGCATTGAATGCAGATTTAGAGTCACCACTCGTAGAAATCTCTGATGGTGTTTTCTTGAAACGCGGCGCTGCAGTCTATGAGGAGCGCTCAACATTCCTCGATTTGACCTACGAAAGTTTCATGAATTACGATCAAACGTTTGCATCCGTGCACCGTGTGAAAGGAACTTTAGGCGTTTCAGCTTTCCAACGTTCTGGACGTTCGTTGAATGGAATCGCCTACAACATCCCGAATAACTCATTGGAGTATGCCGACATCTCAGCAAACACGGCTGAGGGTGGTTTCTTGAACAACACAGGTTCATATGAATTTAAAGAGCGTTTATTGTCAGCGTTCCTTCGTGCAGAATATGCCTACGATAGCCGCTACATGGTTTCTGTCATTTTGCGCAGAGATGGTTCGAGCAAATTTGGTGAAAACAACCGATATGGTTTCTTCCCTACGGCATCTGTAGCGTGGTTGGTATCGGACGAGAAGTTTTACAACATTAAGTGCATCGATTACATGAAGCTTCGCGTAAGTTATGGGGTATCTGGGAATGACCAGATTCCAAACTTCGCCTACCGCGCGCTTCTGAATGGTGAGGGGGTATATGTGTTTGATGACGTCATCACGCAAGGTGTAGCCATCGGACGTCCTTCGAATCCTGATTTGAAATGGGAAACAACACGCCAATTCAATGCAGGGGTGGATATGACGTTCTGGAAGAAATTGGACTTAACAACAAACTACTTCATCAAGAATACGTACGACTTGCTTTTCCAACCTGAGGTTACAGCGATTCTTGGTTCGTATGGTCCAGGTGGATATCCGCCAATCATCAATGCGGGAGACGTATCCAACAAAGGATTGGAAATTGAGATGGGCTATCATACAGACAAGAAAAAAGCATTGTCTGCTGACTTAAGTGTGAACTTTACAACCATCGCCAACAAGGTACGCAGTGTGCCGAATGGTGTGG
This sequence comes from Crocinitomicaceae bacterium, assembly GCA_044353545.1. Lineage (GTDB taxonomy): Bacteria > Bacteroidota > Bacteroidia > Flavobacteriales_D > Crocinitomicaceae > M0103. The sequence continues at coordinate 2,410 of JBILBT010000310.1, forward strand.
ATTACATCCCAGGTGCGAGCTTTGGTGTAGGTGGTGATATTGCTACACGCTTCCAAGAAGGGTATGAGATCGGCTACTTCTTTGGATACCAAATGGAAGGAATTTATCAAACACAAGAGGAAATTGACAATTCACTTGTTACTCAAGATGGCGCTCAGCCAGGAGATATCAAATTTGTCGATGTCAATGGCGATGGAAAAATTAGCTTTTCAGACGATTCAGACAAAACATACTTGGGTTCACCAATTCCTGATTTTACGATGGGATTCTCTTTCACAGTGAAATACAAAGCCTTTGACTTGGGTGGAACCATCTACTCGTCTGTTGGACAAGAAATCATCCGCAACTATGAGCGTCAGCAACCTTATGCGAATCAGTTGGCGTATGTGATTGATCGTTGGACAGGACCAGGATCGTCTTACACAGATCCTCGTTTGACAACAGGTGCTACTCGAAATACTTTGTTCTCTTCTTACTATGTGGAAAATGGATCATTCATTCGCTTGAGAAACTTGCAAGTAGGATTCAATTTTCCTTCAAAATGGTTGAAGAAATTCAAGATCGAATCATTGAGAGTATATGGGGTAGCAAACAACCTTGTAACCTTGACAAAATACCGTGGATTTGACCCAGACATCAGTTCAGGAAGCGTGCTTGCGGCTGGTGTTGATTATGGATTTTATCCACAAGCTAGAACATTCATGGGTGGTATACAATTAAAATTTTAAACGATGAGAAAAGTAAATTTCTATCTGTTTTTGCTCATAGCAGCGGTTATGCTTACATCTACGGGGTGTAAAAAATTCTTGGCTGTTGATCCTCCGTACACACAAGATGCGGAAAACTTCTTCGAAACACAAGAAGATTATGAGCGCGCCTTAACGGGTGCTTATGACTTGCTTCAAGCATCGTTCTTGACGGTGTGGATTGGTGAGATCGCTTCTGACAATGCCATTGCGGGAGGTGAAAGTGTGAATGACTCTCAAGGTCTTCACCAAATTGACAACATGACGCATGGTGGTGTGAACAATGAATTGCGTAACGTTCTTCGTTGGAATTATGCTGGAGTAACACGCGCCAATTATATCCTCGAACATCAAAACAACATCGATTTCGTAGGAAA
>JBILBT010000311.1:0-3527 GCA_044353545.1 Crocinitomicaceae bacterium
TTTTCCATCGCGATATAGATTGGCCAAAACACAGTTAAACGATTCACCACTCACCCGTTCTATTTTGTTTTTTATGTCTTCTAGGTCTTGAGTAAAAGGATGAGAAATGAGGGTATTCCCAGAATAATGGTACGTCTTCCCCTCGATGACATGAAGAGATTCGAGCCTTGGTGTAGCATAAGTTTTACCAAACAAGGTGACTTTTCCTTGCTGCCAAGGGAGAGAGGAGTTTAATCGATTAAAAAGCGAATCAGCTTCTTTTTTGGACAGAAATTCAGGATCAAATAATAGCCAACCGTCGTCTAAGTTTTCCTTTGTCATATGTAGCCAGAAACACTATACATCAGGTAACCTACCCATTCTTTGATGAGCTTATTCCATTCCGAAAAATTGTCAACATTCGGGATGAGGTACTGATCCCAATAATATGCTTGATTTTCACCAGTCGACATGTCGGTGGAGAAGGTGTCGCATTGAATGCCTTCATGCACAAAACAGGCATGAGCTCGACGCATATGACTTCCCGACGTAATGAGTAAAATACGCACCTTACCTTTAAATTCTTTATCCAGCACTTTCTTTGATTCGACAGCATTTTCATGCGTGTTTTTTGAGATGTTTTCGATAAGGATATCCACTTCTGGAATTCCCCATTTTACCAAGACATCTTTAAATTGTTGGGCCTCATGTAATCCGCGGTCTGTGACATACCCATGGTCCCCTGAAATTAAGATCTTTTTAATCTTACCAGAATGATACAGTGTTATCGCTTGCCAAATGCGATCAGCTCCCCGGCGTATGCTCAAAACGTTTAAGTCATTGTTGTATTCTGCCATACCCGTAAGTACAATTCCAACATCATAATTTTTCACTTTTTTTATTGGCGTGCCTTTCACCTCCCAAACAGAATAACATTCCAACAAAATAAATGAGTTCGAGAAGATGAGAAAAAAGGATAGGGCCAACCACTTTGAAATGCGTTTCCATCGCTCCTTGCGCAATAAAAACGCACCAATGGTGAATGCAACCAACCAGAAAAATGGCGATAATAAAAAAAGCAGTGCTTTGGATAAAATGAAAAACATGCCTTAAAAATAGGTTCTTCTTGGAAACTGATGAGCATTCACCCGAAGATTCCTTTATTTTTGCACAAAAAAGAGAGTAAAGATGTCAAAAGCGAACGAAATTTTAGGGATTCAATACAGTGAGATTCAAGACCTACTTGTTCATGTAGGAACCAATATTGTTTTGGCTATTGTTATTCTCGTAGCGGGATTTTGGATTTCAAATTTGATTACTAGTGCCATTCGTAAGGTATTGAACAAGAGCAACACCGATGAGGGATTGGTTACGTTTATGTCGAGTTTTACATCCTTGGTCTTTAAGGTTATGGTTGTTGTTTCAGCCATTTCACAACTTGGTGTAGAAATGTCTTCGTTTGTAGCCCTTCTCGGTGCTGCAGGTTTGGCAATTGGTTTAGCATTTTCTGGTACGCTCTCAAATTTCGCTGGTGGAGTTATGATCTTGGTTTTGAAGCCGTTCAAAGTGAACGATAAAATTATGGCGCTGGGGGAGCGAGGCGTGGTCAAAGAGATCCAAATTTTTAACACGTATTTACACACCGAAGACGAGAAGGTAGTCATTCTGCCAAATGGTCCGTTGGCCAATGGAAATATCATCAATTTCACACGCCAACCACTAAGAAGGGTTGATTGCTATTTTAATTTGGATTTGAACAATGACTTAGAATTAATCAAAAATATTGTGAAAACTGTTTTGGCTGATGAAAAACTCATTGATAGCAAGCAAATCCCTTTCATTGGTGTTGAGTCAGTTCATGCGGGCTGCATTTTATTGGTCGTGCGGGTTTGGACAAAGACAGAGCAACACTCAGAAGTGTTTTATTCATTGAACGAGTCTATTTTCAATCGACTTAAAGAGAACGGTGTGCAATTGTCTGATAATCCTGCTACTATTCCAGTAATAAAATAATGAGCGATTTAAATCATCATCCGATCATTCAAAAATACATTGAATTCAATGCCTTTGGGCGATTAATCGGAATGTCATTTAACATAACACAACCGGGTATTGTCGATTATTCATTAAGCATTCAGGCTGAACACCTCGCTACACCAAAGGCTGCACATGGCGGATTGATTGCTGGATTTTTAGATGCCGTGGTGGGTGTAGGTGCCTTAAGTGTTGTCTGTGAGGAGGGTATGATTGTATCGACCGTTGAAATGAAAGTGTCCTATTTCGAACCTGTCCTGCTTGGTGACCAAATCCTTGGTAAATCAAAAATGATGAAACGTGGCAAACGAATCCTCTTTATGGAAGGAGAAGTTCTAAATCAGCATGGAGTTCTAGTAGCTAAAGCAAGCGCTACGTTGAATGCCTACCCCGCTCCAATCAAATCAGAGTGAGGAACACCCCGAAGAATCGGGACAAGATATGGCGAATAACTCCTAATTAGACAGTTCTTTGTCTTTTGTCCTTCGAAGCTCAACGAGCGAAGAAGTGTCATTTATCTGTTGCGGCAGAGCCACCAAAATTTCTCAACTCGTAATTCGTAACTTGTAATTCACTGATTAAAACTGACTAATCAGTCAATGGTATAAAATTGTATCTTTGTCAAAAAAAAATGGACAAGCGAACCAAGCTCATTATTACGGCAAAGCGACTATTCTCTGAACATGGGTTTTATGGAACGGCAACGGCGCGAATCGCGCGTGAAGCAGGAGTGAGCAATGGAATTCTCTTTCACTATTTCCCAACCAAAGATGTTCTCATCAAGGCAATGTTTTTTGATGTGAAAGACCGCCTTTTTGATTATTCGGTTGGTCAGGTGTATAAAGGTGCAACACTCAAAGAGAGTATTTACACCCTCTGGTTGGCAGCAGTTGAATTTAATTTGGAAAATGCGAATGACTTTGAATTCATTCGACAGTTTGAAACATCCCCATTTTACCGCACGGAAACGGAACTTGAACATCGTTATGTTCAGCTCTGCCTCGAATTGATTAACAAAGGAATTGAAGAAGGACAGTTCAAGCAAATTCCAGCAATGTTGATCTTTAAGTCAATTTCGGCTCAAGTTGAAACCACGGTCCGATTCTTAAAAATGAACAATATGGTCCTGGATGATGTTGAATTCACACACCGCCTGTTTGAAATGGCTTGGGATTCACTTGCAAAATAGAAAAACTATGAAAAATGTAGGATTGGTTACTGGTGCTTCGAGTGGAATCGGATTGGAATTCGCTCGAATTCATGCAGCGAAAGGAAGGGATTTGGTGCTCGTTGCAAGACGAGTAGACGTTTTAAATGAGTTAAAATTAGAGCTTGAATCTTCACATGGTGTTCGCGTGTTGGTGATTGCTGAAGATTTGATGGAAGTGGGCGCTGCTCAACGAATTGTTGATGCCCTAAAGCTCAACGATGTTCATGTGGAATATTTATTCAACAACGCTGGTCTTGGCGGCTATGGGAAATTTATTGAACGAAATTTAGTAGATGAACAAAAG
>JBILBT010000076.1:0-11183 GCA_044353545.1 Crocinitomicaceae bacterium
AACAATCCTTTGGCGATGCAGTTGCGCAATGTGGCAAAAATGATTTCGGGAGGATTGAAAACGAAGGTGTATATCCTCAATATCGATGGATTCGATACCCATGATTCTCAAGTTTCCTCCACCAATCCAATCACAGGAAATCATGCTGATTTATTGAAACGACTTTCAGATGCAGTAAGCGCCTTCCAAAACGACCTTGGTTTGTTGGGGATCTCGAACCGAGTGGCTGGATTTACATTTTCAGAATTTGGCCGACAGATTGCGTCCAATGCAAGTTTTGGGACGGATCACGGTGACGCGGCGCCAATGTTCCTGTTTGGGTCGTGCATTAACTCGGGAATCATAGGTCCAAATCCGGTTATCTCTAATGCGGTGAATGCCCAAGATGCTGTTCCCATGCAAATTGATTTTAGGGATGTCTATGCCTCCATTTTGAAGGATTGGTTTGAAGTGCCAGAATCTGAAATTCAACCACTTTTTGAGCAAACAATAACCTATTTACAGGTTCTTGGTGCATGCAATGTAGGTTTGGATGAATTGGTGGATGAAAGAGATAAAGGAATCGTTTACCCTAATCCTGCACTGAATAATGCTACGCTTAGATTCAAGTGCTTAAGTGAATGGGTTAAAATTGAACTTTCAGACATCAACGGCAGACCAATCAAACAGATTTATGACGGTAACCTTGCGCTAGGCGTTCACCACGTTCCGTTTGAATTGAACGGATTGAAATCGGGACAATATTTTCTTACAGTCATGAAGCAATCGGGCAAGGAAACGATTGCGTTGGTCAAGATTGATTAGATTGGAGAAAAGACCCGTCCGGAGCTGCGGACTATAAGAAAAAAGACCGCTTCGCTGAAGGAGTTTAAAGAAGTTACTAATTACTAGTTACAAGTTGTTGGGTTTTCCCTTCGAGTGCTGCGCCGCTCAGTCACATAATTTGTAACTCGTAACTCGTCATTTATCATTCGTAATTCGTCATCATTGTTGTCCGACTAAAACCACGTTTATGTTTTATCTAAATTGAACAGTGTACTTTTTGTCATTTTGAATTATGTTCAGGTTTTGTTCGCTCACCTCCGCTGCGGAAAAGACGCTGGGGCGGAATATCAAAAGCGAATTTTAGTGAACTTCTGTGGCATTGACACCTGCGTTATAGCTTACGAGGCATGTATAAACCACCCCTTGACCCTCCACGAGGGGATTTTTATTCTTTTTTCTTGCTGAGTGTCAACTCACCAAACATTCATAATTCGTCATTAGTAACTCGTCATTAGTAACTCGTCATTAGTAACTCGTAACTAAATCACCTCTAATTCTTCATTCTTCACTTTTAATTCTTCATTCTGTCACATCCCCATGCCCTTCAGCTGCTCCAAAGTCATTTGCTTGTATCCTTCCGGGATTTTAAAATCGAACAAATCTCCCGCTTTTTTAATTTTCTTTTCTATTTCTGTAACGGTCAACACCATTTTAAATCCGGCGTTGTTGATCTCATATTCCAAGGGAAAACCAGGAACCTTCTCATTCAAATAACTTTGACCTTTCGCCGCAACTTTAATCTCATCAGTGTACCAAAATACAGACTCAGAGCCATCTTCAGAGGTCATCACGGCCTTCTTGCACACATACCCCATGATTGTTTTTGTTTCGTCAACGAGCGTTATTTCCATTTCTGGTGTTTCTGCTTTTTCCTTGTTGACCTCATCGAGCGTTGTTAATATCGCATTTTTCCCAACCATTCCACTCATCAACATCAGGAAATCACCCGTTTTGTCATTGGTCAAGGTGCTGATGTTCATCATCGTGCCCATCTTCATCTCAGAACGTGTGAGCCCTTCGTTGAAATAAATCTCCATAGTTGATCCCTGCAGCATGCTTACAGCCATTTGCATGTCAGGATTGTCTGATACGCAATCAATCTTGTACGACACATGGCCTTCTGTGAGCTGTCCATTTGCATTAAATGCAACAACAGTCAATAATGCAATAAATAGATTTTTCATATTTTTTTAAGTTGATGCCTTTGGCAATTTTTAATTTGATGCTTCACAATTTAAATTAATTCGTAATTCGTGGCTTCGAGTCTGTTAACGCACCTCAGCTATCCAATTCGTAATTCGTAATTCGTAATTAGTCATTAGTAATTCGTCATTAGTAACTCGTGGCTTCGAGTACCTCAGCCAACTAATTCGTCATTAGTAATTCGTCATTAGTAACTTTTTACCCCCCAGTAAAATACCTGTACAAATCATTCCCATTCGCATACAGTAACAAGCCCATCAGCAAGATGAATCCAACATACTGAGCATATTCCAATACTTTTTGAGGAGCTTCACGACCAGTAATCATTTCGTAAAGCAAGAACACAATGTGTCCACCGTCGAGGGCTGGGATGGGTAGAATGTTCATGAAGGCCAAAATAATGGACAACAAGGCGGTATTCATCCAGAAGATTTGCCAATCCCATGTTGGTGGGAACAAATTCCCGATGGCGCCAAATCCACCGATGGACGAAGCACCCTTTTCCGTAAAAACGAACTTCATCTGCGCCACATAGTTGCTCAAGGTACTGAATCCGCGTTCCGTGCCACGGCTGATGCTTTCCACAAAGCTGTATTTCACGGTTTGAATGGCTTTAAGGTCGAAGTATTTTTCCTTCTTCACTGCAAATCCAATTGTTCCAGCTGGAAGAACAGTGCTGATAAGCGTATCCACAACTCCTTTACGCTGAATAACAATCGCAGCTTTTTTACCTTTTGCCTCATATAGACTGCTTTGAATCTGGTCGTAGAATTCAATGGCCGTCCCATTGATCGAAACAATCTGATCTCCTTTTTGAAGTCCCGCTTTCATAGCAGGAGTCTTCGGCATTACCGTATCAACCACGGTCGATTTATGCCGTAAACCTGTTGCGGGAAAAGCACCTTCTTTGAAAAGCTTGTAGTCCACTTGAGCAGGAAGTGTGATTTCTTCAATTTTACCGTCTGCATGTTGCACCGTCAGTTTGTGCGCTCCATTCAGCAAGATATCGGTATTGATGTCATTGAAATGCTTGACTTCAGCTCCCTCAACTTTCAAAATATTGTCACCTGAATGCAAGTCGTATTTTGCTAAGTAAGGGTGAATGGCCAATCCAGCTTTCAAATCTTTTGTCTGCACCTGCTCTTCACCGTACGCAAACATGATACAGATGTAGATAAAAATTCCAAGAAGTAAATTCACTGTTACCCCACCAATCATGATGATCAAACGTTGCCACGCGGGCTTTGAACGAAATTCCCAAGGCTGGGCAGGTTGAGCCATTTGTTCTTTGTCCATGGACTCATCCACCATGCCGGAAATCTTCACATATCCACCCAGCGGCAACCATCCAATACCCCATTCTGTATCGCCTATTTTTTTCTTGAAAAGCGAAAACCAAGGGTTAAAAAAGAGGTAAAATTTCTCGACACGCGTTTTGAATAGTCGTGCGGGAATAAAATGTCCGAATTCATGAAGAATAACAAGAATTGAGAGGGAGAGAATGAGTTGTGCGGCTTTGATCCAGAAGTCCATGTGCAATAAAAAATAAGATACAAATATAATGCTTTAAGCGCTCGGACTTTCCTCCGAATAGTATTCGTTTTGAATGAAATAGTCGAGCATCGCTTCCTTGATTAAATGCTGTTGATCGCGATCGTCCAATACAGGAAGCATTTTATTCAAGGTGAAATGTGGCCAATTGTCAGCGTCGCGTCCGTCGAAGGTGTAATACCCGTAAGGCTCGAGCAAGGTGCAAATGGAGATATGAAAAAGATCTGTCTTCTCACTTTTCGTGTAATTCTTGTATCCATTGCCCAGTTCATTGACGCCAATGAGGAACAACATGGCTTGGACATCCATTCCCCCTCCAAAACTCTGTTCGAGGTGTGTTTTTAATTTTTGAAAGCGCAGTTCGATGTCGTAATCCATAATGGTGTAAAATTACGAAAGAGAAAGGGTGCGTGGCACAAACTTTTGTAATTTCACGGAACAATTTGAAAATTATCAATCAACAACGAAAAAGTCCCATGAAAAAAATCATTCTTCTCAGCGCCACACTTCTCACAGGACTGCTTTTTTCCTGTGGTGGAAACGGCGATAAATCGACAAAATCTTCTACTGAGAAATGTGCCTATTCAGTGGTCAATGAAAATTGCACCTTGGAATGGACTGCTTTTAAGTTTACTGAACGCAAAGGTGTTACGGGAACGTTTAAAGAGATCAATATCGATGGAATGGCCTCTTCCGAAGATCCAAAGACCTTGATTGAATCGCTATCGTTCTCAATTCCAACGTCAAGTGTTGAAACGGAAAATCCGGAGCGCAATGGAAAAATTTCAAAGCAATTCTTTGGCACCATTTCTACGGAGAACATTACCGGAGAGGTCAAGACCTTAGGAAAGGGTGGAAAAGCTGTGATAGCTATCAAAATGAATGGAATGAGCAAAGATGTCACTGGTGATTATACACTCAACGCTGGAACCTTTGTATTCAAAGCGGCCATCGATGTGGTCGATTGGAACGCCGGTAATGGAATTGCTGCATTGAATGCCATTTGTAAAGACGTGCACACAGGTACAGATGGAGTGTCGAAGTTGTGGTCGGAAGTGGATTTGTCGTTCACAACAGTGCTTAAGAAGACATGCAAATAAGGTTAACAAAGCATCGTTAAGAAATGAAAAGCTCACCCGTTTTGGTGGGCTTTTTTTAGGGTAATTTTCCACCATGAATTTCCTAGATGCGCTCATTCTTCTTCCGCTTGGCTATGCCGCTTACCGCGGATTTAAACACGGGTTGATTATCGAGGTTTTTACCTTGATGGCGCTCGTGCTCGGTTTGTACGCGGGCATTCATTTCTCAGATTTTGCCTCAGATTTCATGAAGAAATCTTTCGGGTGGAAATCGGATTGGTTGCCCGTTATTTCATTTACCATCGTTTTTTTAGGTGTAGGTGCTATGGTTTATTTTGCAGGCAAAGCACTAGAAAGAATCGTTCGCGCGGCAAGTCTTTCTCCAGTAAATAAGTTTCTGGGAGTATTTTTTGCCCTTCTGAAAATGATCTACATCGTAAGCGTTGTTATTGTGTTGATCGATTCGTACGACGAACGAGGAGATTTCTTTCCTGAAGAAAAAAAGAAAGAGTCATTGCTGTATTATCCCATCAAGAAAGTGTCCACATCAACTGTGCCTGGTGTGGCTTCGAGTACCATTTTTCTGAAGAATGCGTTAAAGCCAGAGGCGGATAGTACGGGCCTTTCTGTAGAACAAATTATTCGCGCCAAAGAAGTTGCTGATAGTCTCGGGATTGACGCCGACGATGCGAAAGAAATTAAACGAATTCATGACGAATACATTGAAAAAAATAAGTAGTGTGCTCTTGGTGCTTTTTGCATTAAATGCCTTTGGACAATTGAGTCCAATCATCCAAGCCGATAAAAAAGACCGTCTCAACATGTACGTAAAAAAGTCGGGCCCTTACATCGGTATTCAACGCGGAAAATACACCGTAATGGAGTTGGGAGTGGAACGTCAATGGAAACGTATTCAATTGTCTACAGCACGAACGCATGGGATTCACCTGGGATTCAATTACAATTTCGGTAAAAATGTCTTGGGCTATGACATCGGATACTGGGTCAAACCAACACGGGTGGGGCTAACCTACGGCTTGAATCTCGTGATGCGGACTGATTTTGATCGAACAAAAGTGGGCTTTGTTCCTGTTATCGGTTATCAATTTTCTTTGCTTCACTTGCAAACGGGCTATCATTTTCTTGCACCGAGCAACAAAGGTTTCAACATGGAAACGAACTCCTATTTCGTCAGTTTGCGTGTCGTTCTAATCAACAACCGAAAAACAGAGGTGAAGAAAGGCAATAAAAAGCTGTTTAAAGACCGCAACAACTAGGTCAAAAGAGCGAACCTTGTTCGAAGTAGGTGTTGTGGAAGGGCAGCTGTACTTCCACGCAGTTTGGCTGTTTTCCTGAAATAATGCGCTGATCAATTTCATGAGCCAACATGGATGCTTCAGTGAGTTGAGTTGAAATTGAGGCCGGTGCGAGAATTCCATTGAGCCAATCCTCTTCCTGTGATACATCAAGCATCAAGGGCATTCGTTTTTTGGTGTTGTGAATTTCTTCCATCAAGGCATTTGCTGGACAGGTGATAATCGTAAACGTGGACTTGAGTTTTCCATCCAAGGGATTTATCCACTGATCATGCAAGCCAGCCATAGAGAACAGTTCATGTTCGGGAGGGTGGATGAAAAAGGGAGTTTTTCGCGTGCCGTTTGTTTGCCATTCAAAAAAACCTGTTGAAGGCACAATGCACCTGTTTCGGGCAACCAAATTTCTGAAACTTACTTTTTCGTTAAGCGTCTCAACACGAGCGTTTAAGGTTTTTGATGCCATGTCTTTTGGGTTTGAATCCGCGAACCATGTTGGAATCAATCCCCAGTGCATCACTTGAATTTCTTCTTTCGCTGTGATCACCCGCCACTGCGGAAAAGTGAAGCCTGAAGCCAAGAAAAGAGGGCTTTCATCGAGTCCTTGAGGCGCCACTTTTTTGTAGCGTTTCGAGAGCTCAATATTCTTCGACGTAGAGGAATTGTTGTAACACATAAAGCGAATTTAGCAGAAAATCGAAACATTATTTTGCCCTTCTGCCTGATTTAACGATTAAGTAAGCAGCCCATTAGGAAAAAATGCATAAATTTGGCACCTCATTAAGCATGCACAATGACGAACGGTATTCAATTATTTGCGGGTAGAGCTTCCCGTGACCTTGCGGAAAACATAGCCATGAGCTATGGGATTTCTCTCGGAAACGTAAAGGTTCTTGAGTTTAGCGATGGCGAATTTCAGCCCTCATTTGAGGATTCCGTGCGCGGTCAAGATGTCTTCATCATTCAATCAACCATGCCGCCAAGCGACAATTTGTTTGAGTTGCTGTTGATGGTAGATGCGGCAAAACGTGCGTCAGCCCGAAAAATTATCGCGGTGATTCCTTACTTTGGTTTTGCACGTCAAGACCGTAAGGACAAGCCACGTGTGGCCATTGGCGCAAAATTAGTAGCCAACATGATGATGGCTGCTGGTGTGAATCGTTTAATGACTATGGATTTGCACGCCGATCAAATTCAGGGATTCTTTGAAGTTCCTGTCGATCACTTGTTTGCATCCACCATTTTCTATTCTGAACTGGAAAAATTGAACAATGGCAACCTGATTATGGCAGCGCCAGATGCGGGAGGTGCCAAGCGGGCAAATTCATATGCCAAGAAACTCGACACCGGTCTTGCCATCTGTCACAAGCAGCGCAAGAAAGCGAATGAAGTCGCTGAAATGACCGTGATTGGTGATGTTGCCGGCAAAGATGTCATCTTGATTGACGACATGTGCGACACAGCAGGAACTTTAACAAAGGCCGCTGACTTGTTCATGGAAAAAGGTGCGCTTAGTGTGCGTGCATTCTGCACACATGCGGTACTTTCTGGTCCTGCTTACGAGCGGATCGAAAACTCAAAACTAACTGAATTGATTGTTACGGATACGATTCCTTTGAAGCAGCAGAGCGACAAAATTCGTGTGTTGACAGTCGCTGATTTATTTGCTACCGCCATTCACTGCACGGTAAACAATCAGTCCATCAGTTCCCAAAACGTAATTTCTTAAACAAATACATATGAAAACAGCACAATTGAGCGGTTCGACTAGAGCGAACGTAGGGAAAAAGGACGCTGCTGCCGTGCGCAATGCAGGCATGGTTCCTTGTGTGCTTTACGGACAAGGTGAGCAAACTCACTTCTCAGTGAAGCGTAACGACATTGAGAAGATTGTATTTTCTCCCGATGTCTACAAAGTAGAATTGGATATCGATGGCAAAAAAGCCAACGCTATTATCCGCGAATTGCAACAGCACCCAGTGAGAGACAACGTGTTGCACGTTGACTTCCTAGAGTTGAGTGATTCAAAACCAATCCGCATATCTTTGCCTGTTCGTTTGACAGGTTCATCACGCGGTGTTTTGGCTGGAGGTAAATTACTTCAGGTGTTCCGTAAATTGCAGTGTGTAGGTCTAGCACAAGATCTTCCAGAAGCAATTGTTTTGGACATCGCCCCATTGAAAATTGGTAAATCTATCCGTGTTGGATCTATCGAGATTCCTGGAGTGAAATTCCTTGACCCTGCAAGTGCAGTTGTTGTTTCGGTTAAAATGGCTCGTGGAGCAACGAAACCAGCAGACGACGATGACGACGAGGAAGAAGAAGCATAAGATTTTTCAAACAAATCAAGAAAGCGGGATATCCCTTAAGGGATGTCCCGTTTTTTTTTTTAAATTTTTGGCGGACATTGGTCATTGGCATTGTATATTTGTCTTCGGCACTAATTTTATTTGTTCGAGCGTTCCGTTTAGACCACGGTAAGTTTTACTAAAGCACAACTATGATTGCGAAGAAATTTTCTTTCAACGGGAATATTATTTCCTCTTGCAGCATGAAGGCTGTAGTTATCTCTATCTACTTTTTATTGTTTTCTGCAATTCTGACTCAACAACTGTATTCTCAATCAGCAGGTTTCAACAATACGTTCGCCATTCTTTCTATCAATGGAGGAGCGAATGCCTATTATGATTTGAATGCGAACACAGCAAATACTGATTTCAACAATGCAAATTTAGGAACCTTCGTTCCTGGTACAAATACACTCACTTTGAGAGGTGTTGAGCACAATGTATATAAATGTGGGTCATCTGACCTCACTTCAACTAGATTGATGTATCGCATTTATTCAACAAGTGGGACAGGAGGGGCGTTCACCTCAATTAATGTTCCGTGGACTTCAGGTTTTAATAACGGATGTGGAGGGCAAGATCAGCAATGGTCATTGACTGGTCACAATTTGAATGTATTAACGGGTCTCGCTCCGGGATCATACTTTTTAGAAGTTTACAGTGAAGCATCTGTAACCAACTGTTGTGGAGGAATGGTGTATGCAGGAAATGGAGGCGCAAATTATAAAGCGACGTTTACTGTTGGTGGAAGTCCCATTGTTGTTACAGCAACAACCGGAAATGTAGGCCCAACTGTTTATGCCAATTTAAAAACAGCTTTTGATGCGATTAACTTAGGTACCCATACTGGTTCGATTACAATCAATGTAACTGATAATACAAATGTAACAAATTTAACTGCATCTTTAAATGCTTCTGGCTCTGGTTTGGCGAGTTATTCTGCAATATTAATTCAACCAAACGGGGGAGCAGCGCGCACAATTTCTGCAGGTTTTAGCTCTGGCGGTAGTTCCACTATAAACCTAAATGGTGCGGATAATGTCACCATAAATGGATTAAATACCGGAGGTAATTCTTTAACCATATCTAATACAAATAACTCTATTACATTTGGAACTTCAACCATACGTTTGATCGGGGGAGCTACCAACAACTTAATTACAAATTGTTCTATTTTGGGTTCTTTCACTGGATCATCGTCCCCCGGAGGAAACATATTTTTCTCAACCGATGGTTCTACTGCTAACGGTAATGATGGAAACACAGTATCGAATTGTAACATAGGGCCTGTGGGTTCTAATCTACCGTCCATGTGTATCTACATGGAAGGTACTACTACCCCAACGGCAAAAAATAATAGTGGAAACACATTTATAAACAACAACATTTACGATTTCTTTAGGGCAACAGATGAGTCCTCAGGAATTTACATCGGTCCTGGAAATACAGACAATAACATCACCAACAATCGCTTTTATCAAACTGCAGCTAGAACTCAAACAGCAAGCGCTCAACACTCGGCTGTATGGATTAGTAATCCATCAGGTAACAATTTTCAAATTACGGGCAATACAATTGGTTATGCTGCCGCTGGAGGAACAGGCACATACACGTTCGTTGGAACAAGCAGTTCTGAATTCGTCCCTATATCTTTACATGTTGGTTCAACAACAGCAACGAGTGTTCAAGGCAATACCATTGCTGGTATTGCATTATCAGGTTCAATGTCTGGAACAACTACTTCTGCTCCTTTCAGAGGGATTCATTCACAAGGGTTAACAACTATTGGTGATGTAACAGGTAATACGATTGGAAGTCTATCTGCAACGGGTTCAATCACTTTTACTTCGACTGCAGCAAGCGGCATTCATATTTATGGTATTTATATCGGTGGCAGTTCCAATTGCACAACCAATAATAATAGTGTAGGTGGAATTACTGCTAGTTCAAGTCCTGGTTCTATGAATATATATGGTTTATATTCTAGAGCTTCATCAACTACAACATGGACTTGTATAGGAAATACTATCGGTGGAACTGTTTCGAATTCAATTAGTTCATCTTCAAATGCAACTAATACTGAAATGATTGGGATAAAGTGTTTTTATGCAGGAGTTATTGCTTCTAACAATATTGTTAGAAATATGAGAGTTTCAGGAGGGTCAAATTTAGGGCAATTTTCCTCAATAACAGGAATAAATATTGATACGCCTTTAACGCCTTTATCAAATCACACGGTCCAACAAAATAGTGTATTTAACCTAACTATTGCGAATGGTTATCCAAACAACAATACTGCAACGGGTATTTTTTTTTCAGGTTCAACGGGAACGAATTTGATTGAAAGAAATTTAGTTTACAACTTAAGTACCGGATCAAATAATTCAAAAATTTACGGTATTGAAGCAAGTGGTGGAACCGCTACTTTCCAAAACAATATGGTTTCATTAGGTAATAATGCATCAGGGAGCCCAATAACGACGGTTCAAGCTTTTTGTGGAATAATTGTCACAGGAGGCACTAACAATTTCTTACATAATAGTGTTTATTTAGGAGGTACGACTCCAACAGGCGCAGGCTCTGCTTCAACTTTTGCTTTTAGGGATAATACAGCTTCAACACGAACTATTTCAAATAATATCTTTATGAACGCTAGAAGCAATTGTGGCAGTCATTATGCTATCTCAGCAAGTTCGATCACAGGATTAACAATAGACCGAAATATATACTTCGTCAACGGCAATGGAGGTAAATTAGGTTTTATTGCAAGTATTGCCAATACTACGTTGGCTGGCATGCAAGCTGCTACCAGCCAAGATGCCAACAGTTATTTCTCCAATCCACAGTTTATTAATCCAACAGGT
>JBILBT010000077.1:0-11159 GCA_044353545.1 Crocinitomicaceae bacterium
TGTCAATGCATGTTCGCAATAAGGCCAGTCAAATCCTTCTTTCGCCATACCTAAAGCAATGATAATATCCATATCATCAACAGACTTAATATCTCTTAAGTAATTAACAATTCTGTCTCGATCTCTTGATGTATCTTCTACTAAATCAGCAATTTTTAAGATTTTACCATCTGAATGTTTCTTTACGTAAATCACTCCTGTTTCATGGTCTTGCTTTTCTATCGTACCAATTTGGTCAAGAATGTAATCTACCTCGTTGTGTTTGTCTTTTGTAGATTCACCTGAGTTTACGTTTGGAATATGAAGAATAGTCTTTTTGTTAAGATCCAGTACTTCCATTATAGAATCAGTGTATTTTCCTTGGTAAAAGTGATAACCGATACCCAACGATTTCAAATAGTCATAGCCATTTAACTGTTGGTAATAGTTGTATGTTACTTTAGTAAACTTCGCCTCATCATCAGGGTGCAATACAGGAACACTATCGCCTCTAAAATAGGAGCCCGTCATAGCAATAAGATGTGCCGTTGACTTCTGCATGATGTTGCGGATAATATCTCCTAAACGGTTGTTTACATCGGCTGAAACATGGTGGAACTCATCTATTGCCAATAGGCAATCATTAAAAGCTGTTTCTTCCAACCCTTCACAAGCAAAGCGCAGGGTTGCGTGGGTGCAAATAAGAATTTGTTCTTTTGGATTATTTAAAAAATTATGAAAGGCTTGTACTTTGCTACTACTTCCATCACTTCCTGGTGTACAAAGGTTATAATTATCATTTGGCTCCCAATTCGCAAAAAAACCAAATTGTTTTAAATCTGTTTTTGAGAAAGAACTGCCAATGGAACGCTCAGGAACAGCAACAATAATTTTCTTAATACCTTGATTGCTCAATTTATCCAACGCCAAAAACATTAAGGCTCTTGACTTACCTGATGCTGGAGGTGCTTTTAATAACAAGTATTGGGCATCACGTGCTTCAAATGCTTTTTCTTGCATTTCACGCATACCATATTGGTTGGTGCTTTTACTTTGTCCCGTTTGTTTGTATTCTACGTGTACTATATCAGGCATATTCTTATTTCTTTTTACGTGTCTTTTTTTCTGCTTCGAACAATGTTCCTTTCTCTTTTTCTTCTTGGATCATCTTTTCATACAATTTGAAAAGGTACTCCAAGCGTTCTTCATCACTATTAAATGGTGTACTTCTGTAACAACGTTCAACAGCTTCATCATTTAAACGGTGGGCTTCTTTCAAGCCCTCAGGCATTTTATCAGGGTCGTATAATTCAGCAATTGTTTTATCTGGATGTTTTTCTCTTTCTTCTAAAATGCGAAATGTGCTCAAAGTCAGTTCTTCTTTGCGACTTTCAGAAATATTAGGAAATGGAAAGATATTATAACATAACGCCGAAGAATATCGAATTCTTGTTTCTAATTTTCCAGAAACAGCATGGACCCAATTGACATGGATTCGTGAAGAAAGAATTGAAAACACATATATTGGAGAATTATAAATAGCATAACATTGTGCGTTTACAACTGTTGAATTTTCAACAAATCCTATTGGAATATAATATCTTGATTCAGATGAAACAGAAGGAATAATTAATGCATTATCTGGTTCATGTTGTATTTGAATGAAGCGATGTGAAGATGAGGCAGAAGATACTGTAGAGGGTGCTATACTGGTTAGCCTGAATTCTTTAACTGCGTTTATTTTTTCATTAATAAATGGAACTTTTATTGCGTCATCTAACTCTTCATCTTTGATCCATAAACACCATCTTTCTATACCTTTTATAAATTCTTGAGATCCAATATACTTTTTGATAAATTTGGTGCCATCTGGATTTTCTTTTAGAATACTCTGAATGTCATTAGTGTCAAGAATCAGATTCCCCCCATCTGTTGCTTTGTTACCCCATACCATTGATGGTAGAGAACTTAGAACATCGCTTCTATGCTGGAGAATTATTGTCTTCTCTTCAGAAAGGTAGGCATTTATATTACTGACCTTTTGAGTTAATCCATCACTATGAAATATAGTTTTTGTTGCATTAGAAATATTTCGTAATCCTAAAATCACGCAAGATACACCTGCATTATTTTTTGCATTATTTATCCATTTAAACGACTTATATGCAAAACCTATTTCAATATCTAATGAAAATATTTTCGGCCATAACAAACTAACTTGTTCACCTTGGCATATTGAGTTTGTGGAAACAAATGAAATTTTACTATCCACATTTCTAATAAATTTCGAAGCCAAATAAAGCCAGCATGAGATATAATCAAGATTTTTAAACTTGCCTTGATCTTGAAACAATAAACGCATATCTTCTTTTTGGTTAAGAGATTGCATACTTGATCCTACATAAGGAGGATTCCCCATTATATATATTTCATCTCCATCATTTTTCGGACATACTTTTTCCCAATCTAAACGGCACGCATTTCCAC
Source organism: Crocinitomicaceae bacterium (assembly GCA_044353545.1). Classification (GTDB taxonomy): domain Bacteria; phylum Bacteroidota; class Bacteroidia; order Flavobacteriales_D; family Crocinitomicaceae; genus M0103. Next base: position 2,467 of record JBILBT010000077.1, read on the forward strand.
ACGCAATCTGCCCTGCTTCTTGTAAAGGTAAAGTTGGGTTGGTACGTCCAAACTCATTGAAGAACTCCACATTCATTTGGTGTTCTGCCAACCATAGTGAAAGTTTGGCTATTTCGTGAGCGAAGTCGTCTAATTCAATACCGTAGAAATTATTGAGGTGGATACCTGAGAATGCCAAGCCACCTAATTCCTTCAAGATGAGCATTTCTAAACGGCGCAATTCTTTGTAAGCAATGATCAGGAAATTACCACTACCACAGGCAGGGTCAAATAGTTTAATTTTAGATATACGATGGAGTAATTCTTTTAGTTTTTTCTCATTCCCAATAGCATCTTCAAACGCTTCTTTCAGTTCATTTAAAAACAAAGGTTCAATTACCTTCATAATGTTTGGAACAGAGGTATAGTGCGCTCCTAAACCACCTCTATGCTCAGGGGAAATAACCGCCTGAAACATGGATCCAAAAATATCGGGATTGATTGCGGACCAATCGTTGCTGTCACCAGAGTCAATGAGTAATTGTCTTGATTTTGATGTAAACTTCGGACAAGGGATTTCTTCTCTGAATAAACCACCATTCACATACGGAAAGGCATTTAAATAGTGGGGAGTGTCGCCCCTTTCGTCTTTTGGTGTATTTAGTGCCCAGAACAATCTGTTGAGGTAACTGTCCAAATCCGAACCATCGGTTTTGGTATGTGATTCAATCGCATGAGAAAATTGGTGCTCTTCAAAGATGTTTGTGTCTTCCGCGAAGTAACAAAACAACAAGCGCGAAAAAAAGATATTCAGATTATGAACTGCCTCTTTTGATGTGTCAGGGTTGTCTTTCTTGATCTCGTCAAACAACTTCGCCATCTTCTCTGCTGCCTTAACATCAGCAGGGTTCTCAGCAGCATGGGTTGCCTTTTCCATTCCAGCCCAAGGCAAAAAGAAGTCGTAGAATTTTGATAAATCGGTGATTGGAATATCTAATTGATCCTTTGTTAGTGTATCAATAGCCAAAAGCGTTTTATAATCTGTTACAATTACAAAGCGTTGGTTGTGTTTTAGTTCATCTTTTAGAGATGAAATGGTCAAGTGTAAATCGTTCTTAAGCTCCTCTTTGAAAAATAGTTTTTTCTTCCATGAAACTTCACCAGGAACTTTACTCAAATTCAAACTACCTTTCTGTAAGCGTGAAATAGATGCCTTTGGAAGGAAATAAGCTTCCAGCAAGTTGTAGATGAAATTATCCGTATCTACAGAGGCTACCAATAACTTTAGGTTGTTTTCAATTTGTGTTACGTTCATTGGATGCTATTTCTTTGGGACACTTGACTTTAAAGTTTAAATATAGTAACATAAATTATAATATAACCTATGAATTTCATGCATGAAATAATCAGAAAAACACAGAAAAGTCGAAGTATCCGGTTTATATTATTATCCCATCGCCTTCTTCCAATTCTTCGCCAAAATTGGTTTTGCAAATGTTGTTTGACCATTGGAAGCTTCCCCACTGAAATGACAGTATTTCTCCTTGAAATCCTTGTTCTTGTATTGATTCCAACTTTTAAAAGCCTCAGCAGAAAATGGTTGTTTCGGGTTGAATTGAATTTTGACGCCGGTCCGGATACAAAAACCCGTTTTTTGAGTTGATGCTTTGGTTTGCGGAGAAGTTTGATACATCTCTTTTGTATTGTCCTCCAAAACTTCTACCCCTTCAGTTTTCTTGTACAAGCCGAACAGGTATTTTGTTTCTTTGACATGTTGTTCGAACACACAGTGGCTCGAGTCAAAAATGTCATTGAAATACTCAAAGGCATCTGTATCCATGGAATTATCTCCAAAAATGCCGAGTGGATTTCTCTCCAGCAAAATCCCAACCTCAATGTTATTTTTCAATGAGTATTCATGTAAGTTCAATGAGGTAATTATACTGGAAGTTTCATTCGCATAGAACTTCGCATGGAGGTCCTGATTGTAATATAACCTCAAGTTTTTAAAGCCTTTGAAAAAATCAAGATCCTCTTTGCTCAAACTTTTGGCAATGTCACGTTCATTCTTGCCATACATCAATTGGATCTCAAATTCAGGATCTTTCATCTTTGGTTCCAGAGCCCGTTTTATTTCATCTTGCAATTTTATGAAAGGAGAAACAATGGTTATCATTTCTTCGGCTTCTTTGAACATCCTGATGACCTCTCCTCTGAGTTCGGTATGCTTGATAAATTTTGACATGGTTTTCAATTCATTGTGGTCTAAATCTAGTCAATTATTCATTTGTTTATTGACTTCCAACTATGGAACATGACAAGAAAATTTCCAGAATTAGGCTATAGATTTTGCAATGGCTATTCAAATCGTGGAAATAGTCAAGGGTTGGAATTGGTCAGCACAAAATTGCTTGGACCCTAATTGTCCGAAAATCTTTTTTCGTGAATGTTGATTGACTCTAATTGTCAATAAGGTATTGGATATTTGTCTAAAAATAAACCAAATAGGCTATGAGAAGAATTTATTTAATGTTCATTATATCGCTAACCCTGTCAACAACTTATGGTCAAAACTCAAAACAAGATAGGGATACTGTTTTTCTGAATCAAATTTACCAAGATGCATCTACATATTTGGTTTCTCAACGTGTGCTAGAATTTGATTCAGTTAGTGCCAATGAATTGATGATCCGATTTGAAAACTGGGCTGGGCAGAACTTTAGAAACTATGACAAGGTGAGGACTTCCAAAACAGAATCACAGATAACCTTAAATTATATCACATCATCATTTAACTCATCTCTTGATTTCTATTTGAACATGGTAATTGAATTTAAAAACAATAAAATACGAGTTCAAATTTTTGACGATGCAAATGTTTACAAACCAGGGAGCTACTCAGGAACGACATACATAGCAGGAATAGCAAGCCGAACATACCATATCAAGTCTTATTTCAGTGATGGAATGATTGTTTACAAAACAAAACCGGGGATGTTGAACATACATGAACGAAATGCCACGGGCAGTTTGGTTTATAAGGCAACAATTGATGCCACCCTCGAAGAAATTTATACGGTTATGAAGACGGCAACAGTTACCCCAGGTGTAAAGGTAGACGACGGATGGTGATATAAAGTGAATTTCAGCTGTCGTATCTCACTTCAGTGAGTCGAAGCGTCATTCAAACAAGCATGACATTGAAGAAGAGCGAATCAAATGAAAATAACGTGACTTACTCCTTATTTTCCTCCTCCTTTTTGACCAAAGAAGGTCTTGGCCTTAAAAAATACCAAACGACAAATGCGATGCCTCCGAAAATTAGCACTCTTTTCAGAAGTTGATTACCTGCCACCTTTGCTGCTTCAGGCACAAAGCTGTTGAACGCACTCGAATTAAAATGGTTGAATTTAATGTTTGCCATAATTATTGTGTTTTATAAAAAATGAAATTTTCACCTTTTCTGTAAAAACAAAAGGCGCCAAAACTATTTAACACCTCACGAAAACGATCATCCTTATATGGAGTCGTTGGCAAATCAAATGGAAAAGCATTACATGCCAACTCCACCATGGAAATTACCATTTTTCCCTCCTCATCTGGCTTGAACAACTTCATTAGTATCCTTACTGCCACTCTAATTTTCGTGTCAACACCTTGTGTCAATTCATTAACTCTAGTCGTCTTTCGACTATTCTTCCTTTTCTTACACTCTGGAGAACAATAAACTTTGTTGGACGGGCCATAAAATTCGACTCGGCATAGTTCAAATCCACAGACAAGTAAGTACTTTCCATTTTTGTATTTCATAACTTTATTGTTGTAATTATTTTCACAAACATATACAATTTTTATTACATTCATGTAACGCGTATTGTTTTTATTTATATTTTTGAACCATGAAAGATACTTTTGATAAATTGTCAGACAGAATGAAGTACATTCAATCCAATGAAAAAGTGCCATTGGACTTGATACGTATACCAAAATACAGCAGAAAAGATGTCGATATTCCTGCACGAATACTAACCCATTGGGACAAGATGGACCTACTAATCAAGAAAAATGTGACTGGCGCAACATTCTCTTTCAGCTTAATAGAATCCTTCTGGTTGAAAATAATTCAAAAACTAAGAGCCTACAATATTCCGCTTGAACTAATCAAGCAATTGAAGGAAGAACTTTGCCATGTACAAAACGCTGCAGAAATTGCCAAATTTAATCCAGACACCGCTGATATTCTATCTTCATTTGACAAATCACTAACCAAGCACGAAATAGAGGAATTGCTCTTATCATCAGAGTATCTTGATTTCATTCAAAAAACTAAACCAACGCAACTTGAAAACATTTTACTCGATATAATCCTTACGAGATCAGATCTAAGAGTATTGATTGATGAAAACGGTGTTGTTGTTCTGTATTGTGAAGGAAGGATACTTTCTGATACATTTTACAATGAAAAGTTAACTGAAATATTGAGTAAAACGCATCTCAATATTGCATTATTTGACATCATCAAAGACCTAATAAAATTCCTAGGTGAAGATGAATGTTCAGCTAGTCACAACATTCTATCAAAAGACGAAGCAGAAGTGCTGAAGCATTTGAGGGGGGGTGATGCATCCAGAATTGAAATCATTTTCGATAAAGAAAAAGGGGACATTGAAACCATCAAAGTCACCAAGAAAAGTAGCGTTACCAATTTTAGTCGGATCCAGGATCTTATTTTAAGAAATGGATATCAAGACATCATCATTAAAACCCAAAATGGGATAGTTGCTCAATGTGAAAGCACTACCAAGTATAAACTCGATACCGAATAACCCGGATCACATGAAACCACGCATTAATTACCAAAATTGGAATTTACGCACATCCTAAACTGCGGATGGAACAAACGAATGACGAAAAACGAAAAGAGATCATTGAGAAAATTATTAAACTAAAAAACTTTTCATTGGAACAAGCCAAAGAATTGCTTGCAACCTGGGAAACCTATTGCGAATTGATCATTAATTACACCTTGAAAAACCCGGATGAACACCCTTAAGAAAGACTTTGAGAAACTCTTTGGCATCAAGACCAAGACGAATAACCGTAAAAAGGCTATTATATATACTCGCGTTTCCACAAAAGAACAAGCGGAAAACAACACAAGTCTGGCAACTCAGAAGAAGTACTGTGAGGAATATGCCGTAAAAAATGGATTCGAAGTTGTTGAGTATTTTGGTGGAACCTACGAATCCGCGAAAACGGATGAACGCAAGGAGTTTCAGCGAATGATTAAGTTTGCCCGTCAAAATTCTACCATTGGGGTTATTCTAGTCTATTCCTACGACCGATTCTCGCGTTCAGGTAACAATGCTTCCTATATTACGGATGAACTCAATAAGCAAGGAATCGCATTAACGGCCGTAACTCAAAAGGTGGACACGTCCAATGCTGGCGGAAAAATGCAACAAGATTTCTTTTTCTTGCTGAGCCGGTTCGACAATGAAATGCGCAGAGACAAAACCAAAACGGGTATGTCGGAACTCCTGCGAAAAGGATACTGGCTTTGGACTCCACCAAGAGGGTATCAGAACTTGAAAAAACATCATCGAGCGGTCGATTGGGAGATCATTGTTACCGAAGAAGGGGAATTGTTGCGCAAAGCATTTCAATGGCGTGTTCATAACACCTTCAGTTCAGCTGAAATAGTTCGAAAACTGAATCTTCATGGAATGAAAATCAATGAGCGTCGTCTCCATGAGATTTTCAAAAACCCTTTTTACTGCGGTGTATTGATTTCGAAAATGTTGCCCGACGAGGTGATTCTTGGGCAACACGAATCCATTGTTTCCCAGGAGGACTTTCTAAAAATAAACACGCCAGAAAGCAAGGTCATTAGTAAGACCTACGAAACAATGTCAGACGATTTGCCTCTGAAAAAATCCCTCTGCTGCAAAGAGTGCGGACATTTAATGACTGGTTACTTTGTCAAAGCCAAAGGTCTATATTATTACAAGTGTCAGAAAAAATGTCCCGGGATGACGGTCAGTGCTATTAAATTGCATCAGACCTTTGAAAGTCTCCTAAATGAATACCAGTTAGAAATGAACGAAATTGATGCGCAGATGATCCCGGTGGTAATGCAGATCAAATTGGTGGAGTTATCGAAATCAGATGCAAATGAAATTTCCGCTGCAAAATCGAAACTTACCCAAATCCGAAAGGAATTAGATGTCATAGAAGAACGGTTCGCAACGGGCAAAATAGACAACCTACTCTACACCAAGTTCAGTGAAAAACACAGGAACGAAATTTCAGAATTGGAGGAAAAACTGACGAACCCCAACCTCACGAGTTCTAACCTTGAAAAGTGCATTAAAAACGGTGTGAAAATTGCTCAAAAACTCAGTAAAATATGGGCTCTTGGTGATTTGTTCGACAAGCACAAATTGCAACACCTCTTGTTTCCAGATGGATTTGCTTACGACAAGCAAAACAAGCGAGTTCTAACTTTTCGGACGAACGTTTTTTTTGAGTTAATCCGTTCAATATCAACGATTTTGTCAGAAATAAAAAACGGAGATTCGATCAAAATTGACCAAATCTCCGCTAGAGTGACCTCGTAAGGATTCTAACCTTAAACCTCCACAGCCGTAATGTGGTGCTCTATACAGTTGAGCTACGAAGCCATTGTTGGGTGCAAAAGTAATGCTTTTTTTTGCTTTTGCAAATGAAGTTTTTGATTTTTTTATTCTACCGCTGCACTGAGACCCCGGTCATGAAGGGCTGTGCACATGGCAGCAAGCTCCTCATACTCTCCTTTCTTCACCTGACACTTGCCATTGTGGTGTATAATCAAGGTGCATTGTTCCGCCTGAACTTGCTCGTGATCGCAGATGTCGATCAAACAGTCTGTGACGTGATCAAAGGTGTTTACATCATCATTGTAAACGATCAGATCGAACTGGTCTGTAAGTTTTTCCAATACATCAACAACGGTTGATGTTTCAATTTCTGGACTTAAAGCATTTAAATAACTCATTTTATCACACTATAATTTATTCCAATACGGGTGAGGTATTCGCTTATTACATTTATTCGATCTTCAGGAATGTTAAACAAGCGCAAGACTTGTTTCTCCTCTGTCTGAACCAACTCTCTACGGTAGTTTTGACGAAGTAACCAATCCGTAAATTCGCCATCAAATGATGCCGTTGTAATGTCAACAGCAACGGATACACCTATATACATTTCGGATTTCAAAACCCTCAAGGTGTCGATGTCTTCTTTAAAATAGGACACTTGAGGCAATGCGTCTTCATTAGGATAAATCACCGATTTTACCCGCTTATCTGTTTCATCAAAATAAAAACTTCCCTGTGCATTGTAGCGATTCAACACATCTACTGGATATTCATTGAACGTTTTCTTTGTCACAATTTGTAGTCCATCGTAGGACTTTTTCGGTTTAACTGTCGACGTTTTATCCTTCACTGGGGTAGTTGATGTAGGATAAGGAATCGTTGTCAAGAGAGAAGAATTCGAAAAATTACCTCGATCTTCTAACATCTTCTGGGCTTCTGTCACCGTGATTCGCTCGCCATCAAAATACGCCGTCACGAATGCATCTGCTGAGCCGCGATCGAGGGCATCTTGCTTCTTTACACGCGCTTCTTCAACGCTACTGAACATCCCAACAGAATAGCGAATTTGACCATTCGGTAAACGCAGTGTCATCAAAGGTGATAAGTTGTAAAGGACATCCGCTGATACCGGTTTGTTAAACACTCCTATTTGAACTGTAAAAAACAAACCTTTAACTTTCTCTATCGCATCCGCTGGAGCTGCTCCTGGAGCTTTATTGTACGTGTAATTTACTACAGCTTGCTTTTTAGTCGTATCCCCCTCTGAAACTGCACTTAAACTTAAATCGCGCTCAATAATATTTGCCAATTGTGCGCTTGTGTCGATCCCCAAACTCACTGCCGTATTTGCCGAAAGCTCCATATTCAATTCATTTTCTCCTAGCGCCACACACGTGCCATTTGCTTCCAGTATTCTCGCTTCAGCCAAGGTAATACGCTTGCCATCGCAATAGGCTACAGCAAATGCGTCCGCATACCCTAGGGTTTTGATTTGATCGCGCGCCTCCACTACACGCTTGCTGTTGTTAAAATAGCCCGCCAAGTACCTAGTTACACCATTGTTTAGTTTTTCACCCGATACTGGATTGAATTCAGAAAATAAATCTATTGGAATTGGATTGGCAAAGGCGCCTATTTGAACGCGATACACCAATCCACTTGGTATCTTAACATTCACTGGAATTTTGCGCTCTATCGAAACCACTGTTGTGTTCGGTGCATTTATGGATAATCCATTGACTGGCAATGAAACTAGAGAGGCGATAACTGCCAACTTGTCAATTGGAGCAATACCGCGCAACACGAGATTTTGCATTTTTAAGCGCATATCTTCAGCAAGATTGATTTCGTTTTGAGCTGCCTTTTGAAGAATTTCTTGACGAGCACGCAATGCTTCCAGCTCTTTCTCTTCTGCGGCAATTTCCGACGCATCACGATTCAATTCCTCAATTCGTTCTGTCGTTAAATCGCCCGCATAGACTTGAACTTTCCGTCGTAGGGCACTCTTCCTTTCAGTCAACTGTGCGTCTAATGTAACAATTTGTTGCTCTACTTCCAATGCTTCATTCACTTTTA
>JBILBT010000312.1:0-3514 GCA_044353545.1 Crocinitomicaceae bacterium
AAAACGCATGCGGTCGATGAATGGATTTCTCGATAAAATTAATTCCGCCAACTCATTCTCAAGACGAGTCGGTGCGCCAAAAGAAGCTCCATTTTGCATGGCAGACATCACACTACTGTATATCTTTGGATTGTTGTGTCCAAGGATCAGCGGACCCCAGCTGCAGCAAAAATCGATGAATTCATTATCGTCCTCATCCCAAAGTCGACACCCGTCACCCCTCTTAATAAAAAGAGGAGATCCTTCGACCGAACGAAATGCACGGACTGGCGAATTTACACCGCCAGGAAAGTAGGTTTTTGCTGTTTCGAATAACGATTCAGACACGGAACGACTGATGGGAGAAGCATTTTTCATGCGCTAAAATTTGGTACAAAATTACGATTTTCATCGCCTCGATAGGCAAAAGATTCACGATTTTACTTGCTAAACTTTCCGTATCTTTGGCGGGCAAATTTTTCCCTATGAGTCAGTTTGAAAACACGCTGAATTACGCACAACAGATGGATAAACAAGATCCATTGAAAGAGTTTCGAGATCGCTTTTTCTTTCCAACCTTTCATGAAAAAACGGTGCGCTATTTCACAGGGAACTCATTGGGCTTGCAACCAAAAACAACCGTAAAGTATATCGCGGAAGAACTGGAAGCATGGGCGAAGTTTGGTGTTGAAGGACATTTCCTCGCCAAACGGCCATGGTTTTCCTACCACGAAAATCTCACAGAAATGGCGGCAAATGTGGTGGGCGCACTGCCTATTGAAGTGGTGATCACCCATTCCTTGACGACCAACCTCCATTTGTTGATGGTGTCGTTTTACCGCCCGTCAGCTGACGGGAAAAGAACGAAGATCCTCTGTGAGGCAAAGGCTTTTCCAAGTGACCAATATGCGCTTGAATCGCAAGTGAAATTTCACGGTTTGGATTTGTCGGAACATTTGGTTGAAGTAGCACCGCGAGAAGGTGAACAATTGATTCGTGAAGAAGATATTTTAGCAAAAATTGAGGAGCTTGGAGATGAGCTTGCACTCGTTATGATTGGTGGAGTCAATTATTACACCGGTCAGCTCTTTGACATGAAAACCATCACTGAAGCAGGGCATAAGGTTGGTGCTGTGGTAGGATTCGACTTGGCGCACGCTGCGGGAAACATTAACCTAAAACTGCACGACTGGGGAGTTGACTTCGCGGCGTGGTGTGGGTACAAATACTTGAATTCATCTCCAGGGGGAGTAAGCGGCATGTTTGTCCATGAACGCCATGCTTTTTCACCGGAATTGCCGCGATTTGCCGGTTGGTGGGGATATGACAAGGACAAGCGTTTTCAAATGGAACCAGGATTTATCCCGATGCGAGGTGCCGAAGGATGGCAATTGAGCAACGCACCGATTCTAGGCATGGCCGCACATTTGGCTTCCTTAGAGATTTTTGCAGAAGCAGGAATGGACCGCATCGGCGAAAAACGTGACCTCATGACGGCGTATTTGGAATTTGTCATTGATGATATTTCACGGAAAAATGCGGAGCGATGCACCTTTGAATTGATTACCCCAAGGGATAAAACCAAGCGCGGTGCACAGCTGTCGATCATGGCAAAAGGCCAAGGCAAGGCATTGTTTGATGCCCTTTCCGATTTGGGGGTTGTGGCCGATTGGCGTGAACCAAATGTTGTTCGTGTGGCACCTGCACCCTTGTACAATTCCTTCGAAGACTGTTACTGGTTTGGGCAACTGCTCGAACAAGCCATCCAATAAGTGTTAAGCCATGAATGAACTGACCATCCAAGAGCTAATCAAAGCAAAATTTTCAGGCGAATTGAGCCAGTCCACCACCTATATTAACCTTGCGATTCAGGCCGTTGCTGTCTTGATCGGCGGAATTATCTTGTGGCGCGCTAGCAATGCCATTCACAAGAAGAAATTGAAAGAGCGCAAGCAAAACACCTTCTTTCAGACAACCTACTCAAGGCATTGGAAGAACCGGTAAACGATGCTGCGCGGACTTATTTTTATAATTGCGCTTAACGCGTTTCAATTAACAGCGCAACTCAATGAGATTGAGGAAAGCGATTTTGGAAACAACCCAGGAAATTTAGCGTGTTACGTTCAACCTGCAACAGGAAAAAGTAGACCCTTGATCATAGTCTTGCACGGTTGTACCCAAAGTGCAGAAGAGGTGATTTCAGTCTCTGGTTGGGATAAATTAGCAAAGGAGAACGATTTCTTTTTATTGGCTCCTCAACAGCGAATGAGCAACAATCCAAACCGCTGTTTTAACTGGTTTCTGCCCCAAGACATCGACACCTTGAATGGAGAGGCGGCGAGTATCTTCAACATGTTGGCGTATTGTTTGAAAACGTATTCCATCGATTCCTCGCAGGTATTCATCACTGGATTTTCTGCTGGCGGACAAATGGGCGTGTATCTCTTGGCTTTGAAGCCTGAGCTATTTAAAGGAGGAGCTGTCTTTGCCTGTGCACCTTTTCGTTTGGCGGTGAAACCAAGTCAGGCCTTGAAAGCCATGCATGGCAAACCCGAACTCTCGCAAGCGCAATTGGTGAAACTTGTTACGGATCTTTATTCGGATCACCAACCAACATTCCCTTCCCTGTTCATTTATCAAGGAGATGACGATCCTGTGGTGTATCCAATATGTGCTACCTTATTGTTTTCTCAATGGAAAGGGATCCATCAACTGAATGATTTTCCCGAAAAGACGGTGGAGTTGAAGGACCATCAATTTATTCGACGAACATCCGTGGGCTCCATGGACAATTCCAATCGTGTCGTGCTGTATCAAATTGCAGGTTTAGGGCATCAGATTCCTGTCGATCCAGGGACCAATCCAGGTCAAGGTGGTCAGTACAATATGTTCTCGAAAGATCAGAATTTTTGGGCCGCCATGAATGTGGTGATTGACTTCGGACTTGTCAAAGTGGAGGGTCAATAAAACAATCATTTAACTACCTTTGTTACATATGGAAAATCAGTCAATGAAAGAAGTTGTCATCGTAGGAGCAGGATTGGTAGGATCCCTTTGGGCCGTTTATTTATCTAAAGCAGGATATAAAGTAACGATTTATGAGCGCCGTTGGGACATTCGCAAAGCGGAGATATCTGCTGGAAAGTCAATCAACTTGGCACTTTCAAACCGCGGATGGAAAGCGCTAGATGCCGTTGGTGTGGGTGATGAAATCCGAAAGATTGCCATTCCGATGTATGGACGTGAGATGCACGATCTCGAGGGAAAGTTGACTTACCAGCAATATGGAAAGGATGGTGAAGCCATTTTCTCTGTTTCGCGCGGGAAAATCAATGCCACGATGATGGATATCGCTGAAAAACATGGAAAAGCAACAATCCATTACAACCACGAATGCCGCAGGGTTGACCTAAATAAAGGGATTGTTTACTTGACAAACAGCGTGACAGGAGAAGAATTTGAGCACAAAGCAGATTTGGTTTTTGCTGCAGACGGGGCCTTTTCATCAGTGCGCTATTCATCGATGCAGAAACTC
>JBILBT010000313.1:0-3510 GCA_044353545.1 Crocinitomicaceae bacterium
AGAGCAGCCAGAAGGCATTGCTGGAGTAACACCCATGATTTTATCGTTCTTTTCCGCCAATTCAACAATGGTATGACCGAAAACGTCTTGGTATTTAGGGGGTTGAGGCGATTTTGGGACCACCTTTACAATTTCACCCGTCTCCTTGTTGAATACCCCTGGCGCATGCCATTTCGTTGGGTTTCCTTCTTCAGAGAACTTGTATCCAGCACCTTTGCGTGTGATGCAATGCAAAATCTTTGGGCCAGGAATATCTTTTAAATCTTCTAACACCTTGGCTAAACCAATCACATCGTGCCCATCAACAGGACCGAAGTAGCGGAAGTTCAAGGATTCGAATAAATTGCTTTGCTTCAACAAAGATCCTTTCAAGGCGTGCGTCACTTTCGATGCGATGGTTTGTGCATCCGGACCAAATTTTGAGATTTTCCCCAAAAGGTTCCACACCTCATCCTTAATTTTATTGTACGTATGTGAAGTTGTGATGTCTGTAAGGTATTCTTTCAGGGCACCAACATTTGGGTCAATCGACATGCAGTTGTCATTCAAAACCACCAATAGGTTGGCATCTTTTTCAAACCCTGCATGGTTCATTCCTTCGAAAGCAAGTCCAGCAGTCATGGCGCCATCACCAATTACAGCAATGTGCTGACGTTGCTTTTCCCCTTTGTATTTGCTGGCTACAGCCATTCCAAGTGCGGCAGAAATCGATGTCGATGAGTGGCCAACACCGAAGGTATCGTATTCACTTTCAGAGCGCTTTGGAAAACCAGACATTCCACCTTTAAGACGATTCGTGTGAAAACGTTCGCGTCGACCGGTTAAGATTTTGTGTCCGTATGCTTGATGACCTACATCCCAAACCAATTGATCTTCAGGTGTATTGAAAACATAATGCAAAGCGACCGTCAATTCCACCACACCGAGGCTTGCGCCGAAGTGGCTATTTCCAATTTCTGAAATGACATCGACGATGTATTGACGCACCTCATCAGAAACCTGTGGCAAATCATCCACCTTAAATTTTTCCCGAAGATCGGAAGGGATTTGGATTTGCTCCAACAATGGCCCTGCAGTATATTCTCCCATAGTATTTACTTCGTTGTATCGTGTCACGCGTCATAAACTAACAAACAAGACATTTATTTTGTTCGTTGTATCAACCTAATGCGATTATTCTTTATGACTTCACTAGCTCCACACGTGTGTCGCCTTCTGTTTCTAAATCGGTAATCAATGCGCTGCTGCTCGTTGCGCCAAATACAATTTCTGTCGCCAAGACTTCGGCTTGCACATATGCAGCATGTGCAGCAATGGCCTCACGCAAGGTAGAAGTTGTTTCGACCGTGATGCGAATCTTATCTGTTACCTCCAGACCTGAGTCTTTACGCAAATTCTGCACTCGGTTGACCAATTCTCTAGCGATTCCTTCAGACTTCAATTCGGCCGAAATGGTAATGTCCAAGGCAACCGTCAAGCCTCCTTCCGATGCTACCAACCACCCTGGAATATCTTGCGCAGCGATTTCAAAATCAGCCAAATCAAGTACGATGGATTCGCCATCGATGTGGCCTTGCCAATTACCTGTTGACTCAATTGCCGCAATATCATCACCCGACATTTGCCCAACAAGCGCAGCAATGGATTTCATTTGCTTGCCATATTTCGGACCTATTGTCTTAAAATTCGGTTTGATGCTTTTCACCAAAACAGCGCTTCCCTTTTCAAGCAATTCCAACTCCTTTACGTTTACTTCCGAAAGGATCAAGTCTTGTACATGGCGTAAATTGTCAGCAAATGTTTGACTCAAGACAGGCACCATAATTTTTTGAAGCGGCTGACGCACGCGAATTTTCTCTTTTTTCCTCAAAGCCAACACGAGCGATGAAATGCGCTGCGCAATGTCCATTTGATCTTCGAGGTCCGTATTGATCAAGGTGCTATCAACCTGTGGGAAATCTGCCAAGTGGACCGATTCTACGGCATGTTTTTTTGATACACTGTTTAAATCGGTGAACAACTGATCCATAAAGAATGGCGCAATAGGAGAACCCAAAATAGCCACCGTTTCAAGGCACGTGTACAGTGTTTGATAAGCTGATAATTTATCTTTCGAATCGTCACTCTTCCAAAAGCGGCGACGGCATAGACGCACATACCAATTCGACAGTTGATCATTCACAAAATCCTGAATCAATCGACCTGCTTTCGTTGGTTCATATTCCGCAAAAGCGGCATCCACTTCTTTCACCAATGAATTCAAGCGCGACAAAATCCAACGGTCGATTTCTGGTCGTTCGTTGTGGGACACTTCCGTCTCTGAGTAATCAAAACCATCAATATTTGCGTACAATGAGAAGAAAGAATAGGTATTGTAGAGCGTTCCGAAGAATTTTCGCTGAACTTCTGTAATTCCGTCACTGTCGAACTTCAAGTTGTCCCACGGCTGTGCATTTGTGATCATGTACCAGCGTGTCGCATCGGCTCCGTAAGTAGAAAGATTTTCAAATGGCTCCACTGCATTTCCGAGTCTCTTCGACATTTTTTGTCCATTCTTGTCGAGCACCAATCCGTTTGAAACCACATTTTTGTAGGCAACCGAATCAAATACCATCGTGGAAATAGCGTGCAAGGTGTAGAACCAACCACGTGTTTGATCGACACCTTCCGCGATGAAATCACCCGGGAAAGCTTTGTGATCATCGATCAACTCCTTGTTTTCAAATGGATAATGCCACTGGGCATAGGGCATCGAGCCTGAGTCGAACCATACGTCGATGAGATCAGCTTCGCGCTTCATTGGTTTTCCGGAAGGTGAAACCAGCGTAATCAAATCCACATAATTCTTATGCAGATCGATTTGCGCATAATTCTCCTTCGACATATCTCCTGCAGCAAAGTGAGCCAATGGATTTTCAGCCATTACTCCGGCTTTCACTGCCTTATCGCATTCATTTTTTAATTGTTCAACCGATGAAATACAGATGCGTTCATCTCCTTCATCGGTGGACCAGATTGGAATTGGAATTCCCCAATAGCGCGAACGCGAAAGGTTCCAATCGTTTGCATTTTCGAGCCATTTCCCAAAACGTCCAGAGCCCGTAGATTCAGGTTTCCAGTTAATCGTATTGTTCAACTCCATCATTCGTTCACGCACATCCGTCACACGGATAAACCATGAATCGAGTGGGTAATACAAAACGGGTTTATCTGTTCGCCAGCAATGTGGGTAGCTGTGGACATATTTCTCGACCTTGAAGGCCTTATTGTCTGTCTTCAGCGCAATGGCGATTTGCACATCGGCAGAGCGTTCAGGTGCATCATTTTCGTCGTAATATTCATACTTAACAAATAAGCCGGCGAGCTCCCCTACTTCTGGACGGAACTTCCCTTGCAAATCTACAAGTGGCACTAAATTCCCTTTATCATCGGCCACCAACAACGGTGGAACACCTGCATCTGCAGCAACTCTGGCATCGTCAGCTCCAAAAGTCGGCGCGATGTGCACGA
>JBILBT010000078.1:0-11114 GCA_044353545.1 Crocinitomicaceae bacterium
TGATACATTAGCTTATTTAGACCAACTTGGTGTGAATGCCATTGAACTGATGCCTGTGGGGGAATTTGAAGGCAATGAAAGCTGGGGCTACAACCCAAGTTTCCACATGGCACTTGACAAGTATTATGGCACGCCAGAGAAGTTTAAAGAATTCGTAGATTCTTGCCACGGCCGTGGCATTGCGGTCATCATGGACATTGCTCTGAACCATACCTTTGGTCAAAGTCCAATGGTGAATATGTATTGGGACGCGGCGAATAACCGGCCTGCAGCAAACAATCCTTGGTTCAATGCCATTTGTCCGCACAGTCCATACTGCTGGGGCTATGACATGAACCATGAGGTACAAGCGACCAAGGATTATATCGATCGCGTCAATCGCTATTGGATGAATGAATTTCACATCGATGGATACCGCTTTGACTTTACGAAGGGCTTTGTCAATAGCGGAGCGAATTACAGCAATACACGCATCGCAATCATTAAACGCATGGCAGATTCACTATGGATTCAACAGCCAGATGCCTATGTGATTTTGGAACACTGGGCTGACAATGCCGAAGAAACGCAATTGGCCAACTACGGGATGATGCTCTGGGGTAACTTAACCTACGAATACCATCAAGCCATGAAAGGATACAATTCTAACCTTACAAACGGCGTCTACTCTTCTCGCGGATGGACAAATCCTCACCTCGTTACGTACGTGGAAAGTCATGATGAGGAACGAGGTATGTTTGAATGTTTGTCGGCTGGCGTTTCGACGAATCCTTCCCACAACGTTAAAGAATTGCCTATAGCGTTATTGCGTGCCCAGGCCGCAGGAGTAATGATGCTCACAACACCAGGCCCGAAGATGATTTGGCAGTTTGGTGAACTCGGATATGACATTTCCATTGACAACCCATGCCGCGTGTGCAACAAACCCATTTTGTGGTCATACTTCCTACAAAACAACCGCCGTCAGTTGCATGATGTGTATGCAGCAACGCTTAAGTTGAGAACTGAAAATCCGGTCTTCGATGATGGAACATTTTCGCATGCACTAAACGGTTCTGTGAAGAAAATCACCTTTGCACATCCATCAATGGATGCTATGGTGATTGCCAATTTTGCGGTGACACAACAAACACCTTATGCTGGATTTCCACACACAGGAATGTGGTACGAGTTCTATACCGGTGATAGTATCGATGTAACCAATGTGAACATGCAATTTCAAATGGCACCGGCAGAATACCGCGTTTATACAACGGTAAACTTACCGAAGCCAACGATTCTTTCGACGGTAGGCTACGAGGAATTGGCAATGGATAGTTTTGATTGCACTCTTTATCCTAATCCAGCTGCGGAGGAATTGTTCATTCGTTCACAACGTGATCTAACAAAAGTTGTGGTGCGTATTATTGATCAAGGTGGTAAGGAAATGAGGTCTATTCCGCTAGGAACAATGTCGGAAGATGATGCGATGAAAATTCCACTCAACGGTATTGCCAATGGTACTTATTTACTTTTGATCGAATGCGCTGAAGGGTATTTCTCTAAAGAATTTGTAAAGCAGAATTGATCAGAGAAAGGATTTTTTTTCTCTGTGCCTCTGCGGATAATTTCTGCGCCATTCGTACATTTTTTCTCTGTGCCTCTGCGGTAAAAAAACAAAACGTTTATCGGCAAAGTGACATTATATTTAGTGTTAACCGCAGAGGTTTTGCACGATAGAGTACTTTATGGATCGTTTTATATATCAGGATAATTCCTTTGCCTTCAATCCCTTTAGGTGTTTTTTCTCTGTGCCTCTGCGGTAAAAAGAAAAAAGAAAAAACTTCACGAGGCAATTTAAGTTGTTTCAACCACAGAGCCAGAGAGGTTTTGAAGGTTAAAAATGATTGTGTTTTTTCTAAATTGAGGAATATTCTTCGAATTGCAAATTCCTCTAAACAATTTAATTCTCTGCGCCTCTGCGGTAAAAAGACAAAACGTTTATCGGTTAAGGGACAATGGATGAATGATAACCCTAATCCCTCAAGCTATTAGCGAGGAAAGCAAGCTCCACTAGTTTATTGGAATACCCCCATTCGTTGTCGTACCAACTCACCACCTTCACGAACTGATCGTTGAGCGCAATTCCTGCTTGTGCGTCAAAAATGGATGTGCATGGATTACCTATGAAATCGCTTGAAACAACGTCTTCATCCGTATAACCCAAGATGCCTTTCAACTCATTTTCAGAAGCATGTTTCATTGCTGCACATATGGCTACATAACTTGCAGGAGTTTTCAATCGAACAGTTAAATCGACAACGGAAACATCAGCAACAGGAACGCGGAATGACATCCCCGTGAGTTTTCCTTTCAGTTCTGGAATAACCAAGGTCACCGCTTTTGCGGCACCTGTCGATGATGGAATGATGTTTTGAAATCCGCCGCGACCTCCACGCCAGTCTTTTTGTGAGGGGCCATCTACCGTTTTTTGAGTCGCTGTAACCGCATGCACGGTGCTCATCAACCCTTCTTCAATGCCAAAGGTGTCGTTGAGTACTTTGGCAATGGGTGCAAGGCAATTGGTAGTGCACGATGCGTTGGAAATGATATGCTGGTCCTTTGTCATCAGCTGATGATTCACACCCATCACGAATGTTGGGGTATCGTCTTTTGCAGGAGCAGAAAGTACCACCTTTTTTGCTCCAGCTTGAATATGTGCCTGTGCCGTTTCCTGGGTAAGAAAAAGTCCCGTGCATTCCAAAACGACATCCGCATCAACTTCATTCCACTTTAAATTGGCAGGATCACGCTCAGAAGTAATGCGTACAGCTTGACCGTTGATAATTAATTTCCCGTTTTCGACTGAAACGGTGCCATCGAACCGTCCATGTGTGGAGTCGTATTTCAATAGATACGCCATGTAATCGGCATCCATTAAGTCGTTGATCGCTACAATGGTGATGTCTTTTCGAGCAGCAGCTACTCTGCACGCCAAGCGGCCGATACGACCAAATCCGTTAATCGCAAGTTTCATGATGTCCTTCGTTTTTGCTAATGTACGAATAAATAGTTAGTGTCAATTTGACATTAACTATTGTTAACGGACAAATAATGGGCAACTACTGTCGAACAATCCTTTGGCGGAAAGTGAGACCGTCGTAGTTGATCACAAGAAGATAGTTGCCGTCTTCTAAATTGGAGACATCCAAACTGAAACTTCGCGAATCAATGGCGTATATGTTCACTGGAACTTGCTTTCCATCCATGCTGTAAAGCAGTATTTCTGCATCAACAGGCATAGGAACCAGGTATTCAACAGTGACCTCTGTCTTCGCAGGATTGGGATATACCATCCATTCATCATGCGTAGATTCTTCAATTCCGGCCGATGAAGAAGCGCATGCACATTTATTTTTCGGAACGCTTGTGTCCACAATGTCTGGAGCGGTATAGATGAGTTTGACATAACATTTTTGTCCAGCCTGTGTAGCCGTAGCATTTTTGATGCGAATGCTGTACCATCCGGAGTAGGCAGGAACGATTGAATCGAGAATTGTTCCTGAAGCACTCACAGAATCAATGACATTGCAATCTTTGTCTAAATAGAAAACCGTGATCGGTAAAAGTGGGTTTTCAGGATAGAGCTCAAGGTTAATTTGTTGTCCAGATTGTGCGAAAATGCGTCCGACCAAACGGCAATCGGTACTATTTGTAGGCAAGTTTCCGCCTTGCTGAAGGGATGGAAGACTTTTGTCGCCGAGGTCACCCGCCATCTCCCATTCTTGAGTTGTGCGCTTCGTTGGTCGGTTGTAATTGGCGGAAATACCTTGTGGAGCCCAAATGGAATATCCACGACGTCCTTGCAAGGCAGAACCGTCACACGGTGGGATCGCAATGTTTACTTTTCCTCCGCCATAAACAGTAGCGGTTGACGTTCCATTTGCGCCTGAATAATCGATCAATACAGTTCCATCGGGCCAGCTTGTCTGCACGCCATTGAGGTTTTGCCAGTTTGACCAAGAATCTGTCACAGCGATCAATGCTTTTGCGGAACGTTCAATCACCAGGGCATCTGCAGCTTGCCAACGCACGGTGTAAGCACCTTCTTTGAAGCGCAGGTTTTGGTGGCACCACAATAAGTTTTCAAGGTCGCTGTATACAGGGAGTTGTGTCGCGTTTGTCGGATCATGGTTGAAGCGATTTCCCAAATAGCCAATGTTGAATAAATCTTCGAAGAACACTTGTGGAGAGCCGTCTACCGCAAAGGAAATGGCATAGGCAGCACTTTTTCGACCATCATTCGGTTCAATTTGCTGTCCGAGTTGAGATCCGGTGTTCCATCCTGTAATGTTCCCCATAGCATCGACAATTGGACGGTAAGTATCGTGGTTGTTTACAAAAGGAACTGTACGCAAACGGTTTAGTTGTTGGTAGCTTGGAATGGTCCCAATATCGAAATTCCCACTCCCTGAAACCATTGAGGTTAAACCACCCCGGAGGGCGAAATCAAAGGTTCCTGCTCTGTTTTGGACGTTATTGGCCCATGCATCGAGTTCAGTTGCCGATCCAACCCATTCACCCACAGCATACATTTGGTTTCCACCACTCGCCCACAAAGATCCAAACTGAAGGTTCCAAAGAAAATCTTCTGCAACATACGTTGGGAAGTGTTTCACAGCATCAATTCGAACTCCATCCCAACCAACTTGCTTCTTGTACCAAATGAGCCAGTTCCGTGTTTCTGTGCGCATGTAATCTGTGCTTTGTGTTGGATTAAATGTGGCATTGCTGCTCAACCCAAAGGCGCTTGTTTCGTAGGAAATATCAGGACCCCAATACGGCGAATTGATCTCGTTGGTGCAACATGGATTGCCGACGTTTGGGTAAAAATTTTGCCAGTTTTTAGAGAAACGTCCTTGACGTGCCAAATAGTCGGCGGCCGTTTCTGTAATGGCTGGTGTGTTGTAGCAGGTGTAGCGAAAATTCTTGTACTTGTTGGTTGAACCGTCGTCCATAGCACTTGGATCATTGCCTCCTTGACCAGCGCCACTTCCAGCTCCTGTAACGTGATTGAGAACAATGTCTTGAATGACATCAATCCCATTGGCTTTTAGAACAGCAACTAAACGAAGCAATTCATCTTTATCGCCCAATCGGGTGTTGCTTGAACCTTTCTGGTATTTGTCCCCCAAGTCGTAATGGTCAAAGGGAGCGTATCCAACGCTGTTCGTCCCTGTATTTTTTATAGAAGGTGGAATCCAAACAGCATCAATCCCTAAGGCCTTCAAGCGCGGAGCAAGTTCAGCCAAGTAGTTGGCCCAATCATTTGGAAAATTTGTATTGTAATAATCCCACCAGAATCCTTGAAGAACAATCTGTCTACTCGGGTCGTTGACTTGTGCTTGTACTGAATTGGCGAACAAAGCACCAATCAAGAGGGTAGCTGAAAAAAGGCGGCTAATGTGTTTCATAGCTTAGGTTTTATGGTAAAGATATCACTTGTTTTACTCCTGCGTCAAGGGTATACATTTGATCAATCGTACTAAAGTCTAGTTCGTATGTTCCAAGGTTGGAAATCTCCATTGTTTTTCCTGAAACATGAATATGCACCGGCTGTTCTTTAAAGAAGATTTGGAAGGAATACGATTTCCATTTTTTAGGAATCATCGGTCGAACGGATAGTTTTCCGTCGATCACACGCACTCCAGCCATCCCTTCGACAATACTCATCCATGTGCCAGCCATGCTGGTAATGTGCAAGCCTTCGCTTACTTCGTTGTTGTAGTCGTCCAGGTCAAGACGTGAAGTTCGGAGGTACAATTCATAGGAACGGTCATGGTCGCCAATTCGTGCCGCCAAGATGGAGTGAATACAAGGAGACAGAGAGGACTCATGAACGGTTTTTGGTTCATAAAAATTAAAGTTCTCTCGGATTTCTTCTTCGCTGAAGCGGTCTTCGAACAAATAAATTCCCTGCAATACATCTGCCTGCTTGATGAACACAGAACGCAAGATGCGGTCCCATGACCAATGCTGGTTGATTGGCCGTTCAGAGTCGGGTAGGTCAGACGCATTCATCATGACCTTGTCCATAAATCCATCTTGTTGAAGGAAAACCTTTGTTCCTTCCAGTTTTGGGAAGTACACGTTTTCAGCCACATGCATCCATTGTTCACGCTCTTTAGCTGACAATGTTACCCCTTTGTTCCCCAAACGGTCATTGCATTCCAGGGCATATTGTATACACCAACGTGCCAAGAAGTTCGTGTACCAGTTGTTGTTGATGTTGTTTTCGTATTCGTTCGGACCAGTTACGCCGAGCATCACATACATATTCTTGTCTTCGGACCAGTTAAAACGCTGCACCCAGAAGCGAGCAATGGCAGTAAGCACATGAATTCCGTATTTCCCGACATAATCGAAATCGCCGGTGTGACGTACATAGTTGTATATGGCAAAGGCGATGGCTCCATTACGGTGAATTTCTTCAAAGGTGATTTCCCACTCGTTGTGACATTCCTCCCCATTCATGGTCACCATCGGATACAATGCCGCACCATCTGTGAATCCTAATTTTTCTGCATTTTCAATGGCCTTGTCGAGCTGAAAATAGCGGTACTTCAACAACTGACGGGCAATCTTTGAAGGTGCCGTTTTTAGGTAAAAGGGAATGCAATAGGCCTCTGTATCCCAGTAGGTTGCGCCTCCGTATTTTTCACCGGTAAAGCCTTTAGGTCCAATGTTGAGCTTTGGATTTTTCCCTGTGTAGGTTTGGTACAAATGAAAGATGTTGAATCGAATGGCTTGTTGGGCCGCTTGATCACCAGTAATCACCACATCTGCATTTTCCCAAATCGCTTTCCACGCGGCACAATGTTCCTTGTGCAAGGCATCAAATCCTCGCACATAGGCAGCAGTAACATTTGTAATCGAAGCCGCCACGGTATTGAAATGGGAGTGGTTAATCGATGAGGTGACCGATACGTATTTTTTAATGGTGTAGGTTTTACCTTTCTCCAAGAAATGCTCGAAGTTGTTTTCGATGTAAAGCTCTTCCTCTTTGAGGTTTGGGTGGATGTCCAAAATCTTTGTGCCCTCCCAAAAAGAAAAACGCATCGCATTGGACACCAAGAAATCGGTTTTTTTTGTTTTCGCGCTGACAACACCTTTACGCACGCCAACACGCTGAACATCGGGATTCCAGAAAAATTCATTGTAGTTGGAATCGGCATTGTTCACACGCCCATCGAGGTAGGGAGCGATCTTAAAGTTCGCCGAAAAATTGAGTGGCTTAATGGAATAGCGAATGGCAGCAAGTTCATCATTAGCCATGGAGCAAAAACGCACCGTCTCCACTTCAACTTCTTTATTCCCTTTGAGTACGCACACAAATTTTCGGGTTAATGTGCCCGTTTGCATGTCGAGTTCGCGGTAGAAAGATTTCACTGTGCATGTCGCCAAATCAAGTGATTCTCCATCGACATGGATGTTGATTCCAATCCAATTGCAGGAGTTGAGCACTTTAGCGAAATATTCTGGATACCCATTTTTCCACCAGCCTACGCGCGTTTTGTCTGGGTAATAAACACCACCGACATAGCTTCCTTGCAGACTTTTTCCTGTATAGGATTCTTCAAAATTGGCGCGTTGACCGAAGGAACCATTCCCTATGGAGAAAATACTTTCTGCTTCCTCTTGCCGCTGTGAATCGAATTTGCGCTCGATCACTTTCCACTCATCGATCTCAAAAAGATTCTTCATAGGTGTTCAAATTAAAATCTATCAATGTATCAAGATAAGTATGCGCCAATTCAGCCACATGAGGATTTCCAGTTGCAATGACCTTGAATCCTCCGGCTATGGCCGCCATAATGCCGCTTTCAGCATCTTCAAAAACGATACATTCTGCTGCAGTCAATCCCATGGCGCGAGCTGCATTAAGAAACACTTCAGGATTTGGTTTTGGTGCGCTCACCCCATTTCCATCAATGATGGCATCGAATAGGTCTTTGATTTGCAGAAGTTCGAGAATTGCATTCGCATTCTTGCTGGATGAACCTACACCAAGCTTAATGTCATGTGCTTTGGCGTGCTGCAACAGTTCGACCACACCAGGCAGTGCATCAGCGGGACCAAGTGTGCGAATGGAATCCAGGTAGATCTCGTTTTTAAAAACGAGCAGCTCCTCAAAGTATTCAGTTGAAACTGTTGCTCCAGCCAAAGTGATGATTTTTTTTAATGAATCCACCCGGCTGATTCCCTTCAATTGTTCATTGTCCAGTTCGGTGAAATCAGATCCAAGACGTTCCGCAGTTTTTTTCCAGGCGGTAAAGTGGTTTTTCTCTGTAGACACCAATACGCCATCTAAGTCGAAAATAAGCCCTTTGATTTTCATTTATTTCAGTCTAATTCGAAGCGTTAACAGACAGGCGATGAGCATCATGGATCCACCCAAAACAAGCGCATACGCTGCATCGCCTCCAAACATGTATTTCACAATTGGTCCCGAGAAAAGGGCGCTAAAAATTTGAGGTAGTGTAATGAAGAAATTAAAGATCCCCATCATAATTCCCATTTGAGAAGCTGGAAGCACTCCTGCCAGGATCGCATATGGCATCGATAGAATACTCGCCCAAGCAATCCCGATAAAAATCATCGGAATAATCATCATGGTTTTATCTGGCATGAAGTACATCAACACCAAACCAAGGCCACCCATCAACAAGGAAACAGCATGTGTCTTTAATTTACCAAGTTTCTTCGCGATGTAAGGAATACAAAAGGCGAAAATGGCAGAGATTCCATTGTAGATCCCGAACAAAATTCCAACCCAGTCGCCCAAGTCTTCGCTGAGTTTATGTTGACTTTTCAACACGGCATCCGTCGGATTGGCTTCGAGACCGGCTTTTATGACTTCCATTGTGGGCAAGTCATAGGTGTGTTCGCGCAAAGCAGTTGTGGTATATACCCAAAGACAAAACAAGCCAAACCAAGAGAAAAACTGTACCAAACCGAGTTGCCACATTTCTTTCGGGATGCGGAATTTCTCCTTCTTCGTTTCTTCCGAAACAATGCCCATTTCGATGCGTTCTTCAGGCGAGTATTCTTTCGTTTTAAAGATGGTCCATAGGATTGCACCCATGAATACCACTGCGCCAATGTAAAAGGAATACACCACATTGGGCTGAACTTTTACTCCTTGCACATCGTTCGAAACCCCAAAAATATTTGTTAAAATCCAAGGAAGGAAAGATCCCACTACTGCGCCAATCCCAATCAAAGCTGTTTGAATGGAAAATCCTTTGGTGCTTTGATCGTCATGCAAATTATCGGCTACCAAGGCTCGGAAAGGTTCCATGGAGACGTTGAATGAAGCATCCATGAGCATCAGGAATCCAGCTCCTACAAGTAGGGCAGGGAAGTAGGTGGTGAAGTGGTCTGCATTTGGCAACAAGACCAAGGCGGCACAAGCAAGGATAGCCCCGACAAGGAAAAAAGGCTTTCTCCGGCCAAAACGCTTCGACCAGGTGCGGTCACTCCAATAGCCAATGATGGGCTGAACGATTAACCCTGTCAATGGAGCAACGAGCCAAAACCACGACAAGCTTTCGACATCAGCACCAAAATCAGTCAATATCCGACTCGCATTTCCATTTTGTAATGCAAATCCCATTTGGATTCCAAGGAATCCGAAACTCATGTTCCAGATCTGCCAGAACGAGAGTTTTGGTTTAGTAGTAGCAGCTTTCATAGGTTTATTTTGTCAATACGATGTATTCCCAAGGCTTCAATTCGAGGGACATTGTTTTCCCGACTTTATGCTTTTTACCGCTAAAAAGATTCGTGTATTTCCCACAAAGTTGTTCATCATTCACAGTTATTGAACCTAAGTTTGGAGATAGATTCATGGCTACAAGGACCTTATGTTTCCCTTTTTCCCGCACAAATACGAGCATGTGCTCTTCTCCTGTTGGACTTAAAATCTGTAAATCCCCACCTTCGCGTCCACTCCATAGCGCTTGATTCGTTTGGTGTAGATTATTTAACTTGGTATAAAAATCAACCAAATCCATTTTTTGCCAACCAATAGAGTCTTTGTCAAAAAACTTTAAGCGTCTGTCCAAACTTGTTTCTTGTCCATTGTAGATCAATGGCATACCATCAATCGTCGCGGCCATCACAGCCAAGGCAAAACGTGCATCGCCCATGCGCTCCATTTCTGTTCCGTTCCAAGAATTTTCATCGTGGTTGGAAGTGAACATCATGCGGTGCGCATTTGCCGGATAGGTTTTGTCTTTTTCGAAATAGAGGCGAATGTCATCAATGTCCATCACGCCTTTGGCGATTTTATTCATGATGTGGTGGAATTCCCAGCCATAGCTCATGTCCATGGCTTGATGCATGGCTATTTCTTCCGCTTCGGCAAGCATGAACACTGGTTTAATTTTATCCAATGCTGTGCGTACATCAATCCAAAAATCCAAAGGAACCCATCCAGCGACATCACAACGATACCCATCCAAATCGAAATCGCGCACCCAGTATTCCATGGCGTCAATCATTCGACCGCGCATTTCTTTGTTATCGTAATTCAAATCGGCAACATCCCACCAGTCTGTACCGATGGTCGGCTGAACATTCCCCGTAGAGTCAAGCGTGTAATACTCCAAGTGTCCTTCTTCAATCCAAACATTGTCTGGCGAAGAGTGATTTGCTACCCAGTCGATGATGACTTTCATGCCCAGAGCATGTGCGGCATCCACCAAATGTTTGAAGTCATCTTTATTTCCAAACTCAGGATTCACCGCTTTGTAATCGCGCACTGCATAGTAACTCCCTAGCGATCCTTTCCGGTTTTTTACCCCAATAGGATTGATCGGCATCAACCAAAGAATGTCAACACCCATGGCTTTCAGTCGTGGCAAGTGTTTTTCAAAGGCAGCAAATGTTCCTTCAGCCGTAAACTGACGCACATTCACTTCATAAATCGTCGCATTTTTCGCCCATTCTGGGGTAACTAAAAGTCCTTTTTCGCCCGGTTGAGCAAAACCCAGTGCCGCACAAATGAGCAGCGAGAATAGCAGTCCTAATTTCATGATTTTTGCAGTTTAAGGTGATTTTCGTGGTAGCTC
>JBILBT010000079.1:0-11075 GCA_044353545.1 Crocinitomicaceae bacterium
AATCCCGCCCTCTCCGCAACAAAGTGAAGGAAGGAAGGGATGAGGAGCCGCAGGGTTCGTGCCGCAGCGCAGCGAAGACCACCGCAGACGAATGTCAAGGTAATCCCGCCCTCTCCGCAACAAAGTGAAGGAAGACTTTAAAAAGTTACTAGTTACGAGTTACTAGTTACGAGTTGGATTCTTCCTCGCTCTCACTCTCGCTCTCGCTCTCGCTCTGAACCTGTGGGGCCGCTTCGCCGACAAAAGACTTCAAAAAGTTACTAGTTACTAGTTACGAATGACGAGTTGGGGATTTTTAGCTTCAGGCTAGAATTAAAATTTCCCGAGAGGATAAAATTGACTTAGTCATAAAATTCCCAGCAGAGGTCAAGATGTTTACGCATTAAGATGTCATTCGTGATTCACATCTTTAACTAGTAACTAGTAACTAGTAACTAGTAATTGGTAATCATTTACTGCTCTTCTTGAAACCATTGAAATCATTGGTTTTAAGAAGTGATTTCAAAGTAAGGGGATGGTTTCTATTTTATGTGATTTAGTATTTAAACTGTTTGACCCCGATGGGGTCATTGGTTCTTCGGGAGGGCTTATGGTTACAAAGGTTTGACCCCGATGGGGTCCATAAACCAGAGTAATAGCGATAGTAGGACAACAATGATTACGAATTATGAATGTTTGGTGAGTTGACACTCAGCAAGGAAAAATTAAAAATCCCCTCGTGGAGGGGCAAGGGGTGGTTTGTACATGCTTCCTAAGCTATAACGCAGGTGTCAATACTAGAGAAGTTCACTAAAATTCGCTTTTGATATTCCGCCACAGCGGCTATTCCGCAGCGGAGAGCGGAGATGAGCGAACAAGGCATAAACAAAATTCAAAAAGACCAAAAGTACACTGTGCAATTTAGATAAAACATAAAGGTGGATTTAGTCGGACAACAATAATTGGTAACTCGTAACTCATCTAAATGTTACGTTAAAAAGAAATTTTTCAATGAATTTGCACTGAAATTTTTCATGACCTTGTTGCGTCCATGATTTTTACTATTTTTGGCTACATTTAAACCTGAATACGATTAAATTAATTTTTGAGAACATGAAAAAAGTAATTAGTTCTATCGCAATCGCAGCTGTTATGACCTTTGGTTTTGCCAATGTTTCTTCTGCTGATTCGACAAATGTTGAAACTACGCCTGCACAAACCGAAGTAACGGATGCAGCAAAAGAAGGAGGCACGGACTCCAAAGCAACGGCCGATGAGGAGCCGCAACTCGACTTCGTTCAAACAATGAAGCAAAAATTCATCGAGGGTGATCCACTTTGGATGACGCCAGTATTGATTTGTATGATCGTTGGTATGGCTTTGGCTATCGAGCGTGTGGTTTATTTGAACCTTGCAACAATCAACACAAAAAAATTCTTGGATCAAGTTGAGTCAGCGTTGAAAAGTGGTGGTGTTGAAGCAGCAAAAGAAGTTTGCCGCAACACACGTGGACCAATTGCTTCTATCTTCTATCAAGGACTTGATCGCGCAAGTGAGGGAATTGACATGGTTGAGAAATCAGTAGTTTCTTACGGAGGTGTTCAAATGGGTCTTCTTGAGAAAGGTCTTTCTTGGATTTCATTGTTTATTGCACTTTCTCCGATGCTCGGGTTCCTTGGAACGGTAATCGGTATGATCCAAGCCTTTGACAAAATCGTTAAGGATGGTCAGGTATCACCAACTACGGTTGCGGATGGTATTAAGGTGGCCCTTTTGACAACAGTATTCGGTCTTATTTCAGCGATGGTATTGCAGGTGTTCTACAACTATATCTTGTCAAAAATTGATGGTCTTGTAAATGAAATGGAAGATGCATCGATTTCTTTGATCGATATGCTTTTGAAAAATAAAGCGGTAGCTTAATTCGCCGAATTCTCTCATTCAAATACTTTAGACATGAGTGCTAAAAACACAAATTTATTGATGACGATCATCAAGTACGGCCTCGGCGGTGTTGGTGTGGTGCTGAGCTTACTTCTATTCGCTGCTCCGAATGTGTCGGAAGGAACGGAAGTGGTAGAAGCATACCGTGAAGGACCACAAATGTCCTATGCAATCTGGTACACGATTATTCTAATGTTTGCTCTTTTGGCAATCGTAGTTGTGTTCTTCCTTGTGCAGATTATTACGGATACAAAGAAAACGGTGATTGCGATTGCTGGTATTATGGTTTCCTTGGTAATCTACTTGATCTGCCTTTCAGCAGGTACACAAGATACTACTGATACATTATTATTAAAGAATCCTGTTTCTCAAGGAATTGTGAACACAACAACAGCCGGCATTTGGACCATCATGGTAGGTATGCTTATCGGTGCGCTTGTGATTATCGCAGGACCTTTCATGGGAAGATTCAGAAAATAAGAAAACCTTATTATGGCTAAAAGAGAGATAGAAGAAATCAACGCAGGATCGATGGCGGACATCGCCTTCCTTCTTCTGATTTTCTTCCTTGTAACCACTACAATGGACAAGGATCAGGCCTATATTCGGAATATCCCTAAGAAAGTCGAGGTGAGCAAGCCTGTAGACGTTGAAAAACGAAACATCCTTGCCATCAAAGCGAACAATCAAAATCAACTGATGGTTCGTGATATGATTTTCGAAGACCCGAATAAGATCTCTGATTTCGTTTTGGAATTTTATAAAACGAACGAGAAGAAGAATGATCCAACGAATAACTTCCCGATGTATTCGCGCATTACAATGTCTGCAATTGATCAAAATATTGCAGCAATAGAAGCCGAAATTGAACAGATGGAAGAGGCGGGAATGAAAGCGGACATTGTCAACTTCAAGTACAATCAATTGGACGAGTGGGAAAAGAAGAAGCGCGCACTGAAATTATACGGTGACAACGAACTTCCTGAAATTCACGTTCAAGCCAATATCCGTATTGAAGTGCAACAAGCAACGGCTTACAGCATCTTCGCTAAAATGCAAACGGAAATTGAAGAAGCAATTTTTGAGTTGAGAAATGGTGAATGTGAGCGCCTTTTTGGAATGCCCTATAGCGTTTTGAAACGTCGCTTCGACCAAGATAAGAAGGCAGAAGATCAGGCCATGATGGATTTACTTGAAATCCTGTATCCTGCACGAATCATCGAAGTAACACCGAAAAAATAAGAAGTTATGTCAAAGTTTAAAAAAGACGGAAGCAGACCAATGCCGGGAGTAAATACTTCCTCGCTGCCAGACATCGTATTCATGCTTCTTTTCTTCTTCATGGTGGCAACAACAAGTAAGGAGAATGATCCAACAGTTAAAGTTGAATCTCCTGTAGGGACTAAAACAACGGAACTTACACCTTACAAACAACGTTCGGAAGTTGACTTCTTGTACTTAGGGGAACCACGAAATCCAATGCGCGCAGCTGACTTTAAAATGGGCTACGCTTTATCATTGGACAATGTTGTTCAACCTACTGTTGACGGATTGTACACAACGAATGCTGTTGCTCAATGGAAGAAAGATAAATTCGACCAAAAACCGTCGCGCATGACAGCACCAATTGAAGCCGTTATTACGTGTTTCAAAGCGGACAGAAATGCGCCTTCAGGTTTGATTTTTGACATTCGTAAAGAATTGCAAGATATCAATGCATTGACTATCGCTTACGCTGTAAGAGATAATGGAAATATTTAAAACGATTTAATCGTAAAAAAGCCCGGACAGTTTGTTCGGGCTTTTTTTGTGCTTACCTTTAAGGTATGTTGAATTTTGAAGTAGTCAATCCTACGCGGATTGTTTTTGGGCGCGATCAGTTGAATCGCTTGCCGGAGTTATTGAGTGAATACTGTCCTTCTAAACGGGTGCTCATCGCCTATGGCGGAGGTTCAGCAGAAAGGCTAGGACTCTTGCATAAAATCAGAGAACAACTGAAAGATTTTCATTTGGTTGAGTTTGGCGGAATCGAAGCCAATCCTCAATTTACAACTCTGATGAAAGGTGTTGATTTGGCTAGAAAGGAAGCTGTAGAGTGTATCCTTGCTGTTGGTGGAGGTTCTGTGATTGACGGAGTGAAATTCATGACAGGTGCATTCCATTATCAAGGAGATGCATGGGATGTACTTACCCGAAAGGAAAATTGTGTGTTTGAAAAAGCGCTACCCTTTGCTGTGGTATTGACCTTGCCAGCAACGGGTTCAGAAGCGAACTCAGGCGCAGTGATTAGCCGAGAGGAATTGTCTGAGAAACGCGCGATGGGTGGTCCTTTGTTTTTCCCTAAGTTTTCTTTCTGTAATCCGTCAGTGGTTGCCTCTTTACCAAAAAAACAAATTGCCAATGGGATCATTGACTCCTTTGTACATACCCTTGAACAGTATGTAACCTTTCCAAGTCAGAACTTCTTACAAGAGCGTCAAGCTGAAGCCATTCTGTCAACATTGATAGAAATAGCCCCTAAGGTTATTGCTTCGCCAGATGATTATACTTTAGCAGCAAACCTCATGTGGTCTGCGACGCATGCGTTGAATGGGAACTTGCGTTGTGGTGTTCCAACAGATTGGTGTACCCACATGATTGGCCACGAGTTTACCGCTTTGTACGGCATCGACCATGCACGAACTTTGGCCATTGTGATGCCCCGCCTTTGGGAAAATCAGTTTAACAATAAGCAGGCTAAACTAACACAATACGGAAAGCGCGTTTGGAATCTTTCGGGAACAGATCTAGAAATTGCTCGTGCAGCCATCGTGAAAACAGAAGCGTTCTTTCAATCCTTAGGAGTTGACACGAAACTTTCAGCCTACACCGCCGATACAGACCATGTCGCTGAAATCATCCGTCAACGCTTCGAAGAACGTGGGTGGACCGCCATGGGTGAACGTCAAGCCATTGGATTGAATGATGTCGAAGCCATTGTGAATCAATCGATTTAGAGCGAATGAACCCACCTTTTTATTTGCGTGAATCACCAACAGAAGAACTACTTGATTTGTTGGATGAAACCGTATTGGGAACGAGTGGGGCACGATATCGGCATTTGGACATTAGAAATCGCGTGTTTTCAGCCGACTACCCCCTCTTCTTGACCTTAGAAAGGACAAATAAAGTTCTGGCCAATGTCACATTTTGCCGAAGAGGTTCGGCGTGGTATATCCGATTTTTTGCCTTTCAAGGGGCCTTTCAATCCAAAGGAAAAAATCATTCTTCAGAAAAACGTGAAGGTTTGCTCAAAAATCAACTGAATCAGTTTTTTGGTGCTGCGCTTAGTGGCAAGATTGATTCTGAAAAAGTCGACTCATTTTATGCCTATATCGATCCGAAAAATGAACGAAGTAAATGGATGAGTGAGAATTTTGGATTTCGCGTCGTGGGACACTTAATAACACAAAGCTTCAGCCGTGTATATCCGAAACCATCAAAAAAACTGCACAAAATAGACGATTGGAATTTGGTTTCCACTCGCGTGCGCAACGAATTCTCGAAGTATACACATTACGACGAAGCCCACATTTCCACTCCACCTTTTTACGTGTTGTTGGATGAACAAGGGGAGCAAATTGCTAGTGCCCACATTATGACTGTTCGTTGGGAAATTGAGCGACTTCCCGGAAAATATGGGAATGTATTGACAAAGATAATTCCAGCCATTCCGTTCTTGCGAAAATTGATAAAGCCAAAAAACCATAAATTCATCGTTCCCGATTGTGTGTGGTCTGAAGGTAATGATCCCGACGTGTTACAAGAACTTTTTTCTGCCATTTTGTATGAAGAAAAATTGAATTTGATGCTCTGGTGGACTGATGATAAAGAGGACTTGTACAACAGTGTCAAAAATAAAGTCCGCTGGGGATTGTTGCATAAACTCATCGGTGCAGCCCCGGTTGATGTTGTTGTTTTGGAGAAAGAAGGAAAAGAAATAGCATCTCCTTTTTTTGTGAAGGGTTGGGATATGGTTTAGAGTTGGATAATATGACATCAGGATATTAAGATTTTAAGACAAGTTTCTTCTTCGAAATACTACTATTTATTACACGTCCTACTGAACTCAACAACGTACTCAGTCTTAAAGTCTTGATGTCTTAAAATCTTGATGTCTAAACATCTTGTCATCTTTTCTATCTTTACCACATGAAATACCTGATCGTAGGACTCGGAAATCCGGGAGATAAATATGCGGAAACACGCCACAACATTGGCTTTAAGGTGGTCGAGTCTTTAGCGAAGGAGCTCGGGGGATCATTTGCTTTGAACAAACAAGCAGAGGTTGCAGAGGTGAAATTTAAAGGCAGAACACTGGTTTTAATCAAACCGACAACCTACATGAATCTTTCTGGTAAGGCAGTCAATTATTGGATGCAAGCGGAGAAAATTCAACGGGAAAATATCGTCGTGATTACAGATGATTTGGCTCTCCCTTTTGGGAAATTGCGCATGAAAGGAAAAGGTAGCGATGGCGGTCATAATGGATTAAAAGACATTCAAGCGACATTGAATTCACAAGAATATACCCGCCTACGATTCGGTGTAGGAAATGATTTTTTCAAAGGGCAACAGGTCGATTATGTGCTGGGTGAATGGTCAGATGAAGAAAGGGAAACCTTGACTGAACGTATTGATATTGCCAAGGAATTCATTAAAAGTTATACGACAATTGGACTAAACATGACCATGACCAATTGGAATAACAAGTAAGTAAAAAAGGCTCTGCTTCATTCAATGTGATTATAACGATGTAACCATATTTTAATACACATGGATATGTAGATTAACGGATTAAGACTTAAATTTGCATCGCGCGAACCAACTAGTTTTAAATATGCTACTTATATGTAATTCTCGATCAAAGAATGGGTCGAACAAAAAATCGTCATATTTTATTATTATTTTTCTGATTGCAACATTTTTTGCTTCAACAGTTTATGCTCAAGATTCTTCGAATAAAGAATCCGTGGAGTGTGTGATTTCCTTCAAAGAATCTATAAACTTATCCTTTTTGAATTCGTCACATTTTGAAAATGTATCATGGACAATTGTAGGTATTGATGACGTTGATTTTTCGAAGAAAGGCACGGGTAAAACGTTGAAAGAAATCACGTTTGATCGTCCCGGCAAATATATTGTTGGCATAAATGAATTGACAGTCGCAAGTGACACGCATTCAGAAGGATGTAATCATGCGAATTTCCCACATGAAATTCACCTAACGGTTCTTCCCTACAGTGTGTCATTTAACTTTGATGGGATTACATTTTCGAATGCCATCTATGGAAACCAAGAACTTCAAGGAACCTTGTTGACGGTTCCGGTGAAGGTTGAGAGCTATGCCAATACACCTGTTGATGTGAGTTCGTTTCACCTTGTAAGCGCAGGAGTGGGCACAACAATTACTGGATTACTTGTGAATGAATCTACTGCACTTGCACCTGGCGATTATTTATTTAATTATGCCCTGAAAGGCACTGCACAAAAAGACACCTACATCATGTTTGACTTTTTCTATGCTAGTCAAACATCCCGAACATACTATTTTCCTACTAAAATAAATTAATTCTCGAATGAGGAATTCTATTTACCAGTTGACAAGTGCAATGACCACGTTTGGTCTGGTTGCAATGATCGTCCTACAATCCTTCAATTTAACAGCACAATGTGGCTTTAGTGCAACGTGTTCAAATACGAATTACCTCAACTTCGGTATGGGGTCCAATTCTGATGGAACAACTATTGAATACGACAACTTTTGTTCAAGTTACCACTCTACGGTTGTCCGAACTGCGAACGGGACCTACAAAACTTGGGGGGAAGGATTGTCCAATAGTGGTGCTGCGAATGTCCTAGCCCCCTTGGAAATTAATTCAACAAATTACCCCGCATTAACTGGTAATATCTTGAAGGCCCACCTTGCGAGCAATAGAAGTGGTACTGCGCAAGGTATCGTACTTACTACAACAGGACTTTTTGCTTGGGGTGTCGAAGGTTCTATCATTCACGAAAACCTCACAACTTCAACAGTTTTTCAGAAAATTACTGTAGGAGGAAACACACAAGGCTTGCCAACAGGTGTGTCTCCATTGGATGTTAAAATGATTTTTACGACCTTCAAAACGATGGCGTTGGTGACCTGTAGCGGAGAGGTATGGGTATTAACGCATCAGGGAGAAAATACCGGAACAGGTCTAACTGCTGCACTGAGCAACGCCGCCGCAGTATTGTGGTATAGAGTAACAACGACTGCTGCGGGAAACCCTGCTTTATCAAATGTCGTTGCTGTAAGAGGGAATCAAAATACGATGGTGGCACTTACTTCAACAGGTCAGCTGTTTACTTGGGGAACAGAAACCTACCTTGGAAATAATTCCGCAATTGCCTCGAGAACTAGAGCAACTGCAATGACTTTGCCTAGTGCAAATGCGATTAAAATGATCGGCGTTACGCGTGACGAGTCCAATACAAAACCAACCTATTATGTGTTGAATTCCAATGGAAATTTGTACGCGATGGGTGGAAACAATTTTAGACAAATTGGCGATTGGTCAACAACAGATCGCCTAGGCTGGGTGCAACCTCGTTATACCTCAACTACGGGTCCTGTAATGAATAACATACACTGGATTTCACCGAATGAACACGACAAAGCTTTTGCTGCGATTAATGTGTTAACAGCTGATTCTACGAATTACAACTGGGGAGAATCGAATGGGCTCATGCTTGGAAGAGCTGCCGCTGGAGCGGCAAATCCGGCAATTCCTGATGGAATAACCGCTGCAAACAAAATTTTGGCTGTTGAAACGGGTGGTCATACCTCAATGCTTGTAAAAAAATGTGAAGATTATTTTGGTTATGTGGGCCACCGAATCAATGGAAGTATGGGTGATGGCACAGCAAATACTACAAATGAATCCGTGTATACCTTTGCCACAGCCGTGGTTTTTATCTGTGGGGCGACAAATGTGGATGTTACTGTATCAGGTACGCCAACCTTAAGCCCTGGAGGACTCTATTGCAATAATTCAACCATTGACGTGACTGCTGACCCACCGGGAGGAACTTTCAGTGTCACGGGTCCTGCAACGTTGTCGGGTACTCTGTTGACATTCACTGGGTCGGGAAATACAACAGTAAATCTTCTTTATACCGTACCAACCCCTGGTTGTCCAAGTTCAGCGACCGCTACTGAAGTGTTTTTAACCGAAAATTGCAACTTACCGCCGAATGCAACTGCAGATGTTACGTCTACGAATGAAGACACACCTGTGGTTATTGCAGTGCCAGCGAATGATACAGATGCCAATGGTTTGAACCTGACATCAGTAACGATAACGAGCAACCCAACAAACGGAACAGTAACTGTGAACCCTACGACGGGCGCAGTGACCTACACGCCGAATGCGAACTTCAACGGTACGGAGCAGTTCATTTACCAAATCTGTGACAATGGCTCACCAGTCTTGTGCGATACGGCCTTGGTGACGATTACTGTTGTGCCTGTAAATGACCCACCTGTCGCGAATGACAATGTTGTTGTTGCCCAACTGACAGAAGACGGCCCTAATGGAACTGTGAACGTTATTACCAACGATACCGATATCGAAGGGAATCCCACAGCACCAGTCAATGGATCCGGGCAATTTACGGTTGATTTAGATCCATCAACGGCAGGTGTTCAAACAACCTTTACGAATTCAACAGGCACTTGGACATTAAACACAACAACAGGTGTGGTGACTTTTGATCCTGCAACGAACTACAACGGCACATCGACAATCACTTATACACTTTGTGATGCAGGTGGTTTGTGTGACAATGCCATCATTACATTTGTTGTTGCAGCAGTGAACGACGCGCCATTGGCAAATGTGAACGCAACGACAACAAACGAGGACACACAAGTAGTCATCAACGTTCCAGCAAACGACACGGATGTTGAAGGTTTGAACCTGACTTCGGTTACGATTACCTCGAACCCAACCAACGGAACATTAACAGTGAACCCAACAACGGGCGCAGTGACCTACACACCGAATGCGAACTTCAACGGCACAGATCAGTTCATTTACCAGATTTGTGACAACGGCACACCAGCCTTGTGCGATACAGCCTTGGTGACGATCACGGTAAATGCCGTGAACGACGCGCCATTGGCAAATGTGAACACAACGACAACAAACGAGGACACGCAAGTAGTCATTAACGTTCCAGCAAACGATACGGATGTTGAAGGTTTGAACCTGACTTCGGTTACGATTACCTCGAACCCGACAAACGGAACAGTAACCGTGAACCCAACTACGGGCGCAGTGACCTACACACCGAATGCGAACTTCAACGGAACAGATCAGTTCATTTACCAGATTTGTGACAACGGCACACCAGCCTTGTGCGATACAGCCTTGGTGACGATTACAGTCAATGCCGTGAACGATGGCCTCGTAGTTGATAATGAATTTATAACTACTGATTTCAATACCCCAGTTAGTGGTGACCTTACGGACATAGGAGATTCGGATCTTGATGGAAACTTAGTGGCAAGCAGTACACCAGTGGATGGACCTTCGAATGGAACCATAGTGATCAATCCGAATGGTACCTATACGTACACGCCAAACACTGGATTTACAGGAAATGACACGATAGTCGTTCAAATCTGCGATGATGGTACACCACTTCCTGTTACATGTTTAAATGATACGATTTTTATTCTTGTTGATTTATGCATCAACAATCCTGCTTCAGATTGTGACGGTGATGGCGTGATCAATTCGACAGAAGTTGCAGACGGAACTGATGCAAACAATCCATGTGATTTGGAACTTGCAAGTCAAACGGTAACACCGAGTGCAGCTTGGGGGGCTTTGGATTGCGACAACGATGGCTTGACCAACGATGAAGAATTGACAGGCGGAACTGATCCATTGAATCCAGATACAGACGGAGATGGAGTTTTGGACGGAACGGAAGTAGCAGATGGCACGGATGCAAACAACCCATGTGATTTGGAGATTGCAAGTCAAACGGTAACACCAAGTGCAGCTTGGGGTGCTTTGGATTGCGACAACGATGGCTTAACCAACGACGAAGAATTGACAGGC
>JBILBT010000314.1:0-3493 GCA_044353545.1 Crocinitomicaceae bacterium
TAATCGAATACATGGTGGACTTGGATTCAGATCACCTAAAAAGTTCCTGGAATCTATCGGTGTCCAAATAGATAGTCGATGGGGAAATTAAATTAAAACTAGTGTCCAATTAATTGCGTTTAAGACACAATTTCGAAATTCGTAACTCAGGCTTCGTGTCTGCTAGCGCAACTCATGTTTTCGCTGCGGTGGAGCCACCTAACTCGTAACTCGTAATTAGTAATTAGTAATTAGTAACTATAAAAAGCTACTGCCGTGAAAGCTTACCTGCTTTCCAGTCCTGAATGAGTTTCGCCCAAGAATATGGATTCAAGAGATTATTGACAGGCAACTGGCCATTGGTATACAACTTCGTATTGCGTTGATTCATCGCATATCCATAGGCCAAAGAAGCATCATTTTCAAGTCGGGCGGCTACGAAAGCCAAACTTTCACCAGACAATTCCCGTTGAGCACGACGAATGGCATCATCATAGGGTTCCATTTCCACAAAAGCGCGCGCAAAATCTTCGCGTGACGGCCATGGATAGACAGTCACCGCAGGCAAATTCAACGTGTCTCGCTGCAACATGTGAATGATTGAATAGCGATTATCTGCCAAGGTGTCGGGAACGATGTAGGTAGAGGTTTTGTATCCGTAATACGAGAAAAGCAAGGTATCGCCTGGAAAAGTGACCATGGAGAAAAAACCATAGTAGTCTGAAATCACACCACGTCGTTCTGATCGGTCAAATACAGTGGTGTAAGGCATCGGCTCCAAATTCTCTTCCGAAATGACAACACCCGAAAGTTGAATTAAGCGCGACGTATCTCGCTGCCCGTAAGAACTCAAAAAAAAGAGAGCGGTGAAAACAAAAAAGATAACTAATCGAACCATGTCATGTCTTTGTGCAAGAGTACTCAATTCGAGCGAGGAAGCCAAGATTTTTTCAAAAAATTAACACTTACCGAAGATGCTTTTTTATTAAGGGTTTTGTTCTAATGAAAGTCGCACGAAACAAGAAAAAAAGTGTTACTTTTGCAAGAATTTATTAAGAAAAATAGATTCTAGATGTCACTGACTAACATCAATCAAATCAAAGAAGGACTTACCTACGACGACGTACTGTTAGTCCCCGCCTTTTCGGAAGTTTTGCCAAGGGATGTAAAATTGCGCAGTAAACTTACCCGTAACATTGAAGTATACACCCCTATCGTCTCCGCTGCAATGGACACAGTAACCGAGTCTGGATTGGCAATTGCCATGGCCCAACAAGGTGGTATTGGTGTTATTCACAAGAACATGACCATAGCCGAACAGGCATTGGAAGTGCGAAAAGTGAAACGTTCAGAGAGTGGAATGATTCTCGATCCAGTAACTTTATTGGAAGGTGCACTCGTGAAAGATGCGCTTCAATTGATGAAAGAAAATGGCATTGGCGGAATTCCAGTGGTCGATGAAAACAAGATTCTTAAAGGCATTGTGACCAACCGAGACTTGCGGTTTGAAAAAGATTTGAATCGTCCGATCATTGAAGTAATGACCTCAGATCAGGTGATTACCACGCATGATGGAACGGATTTATCCAAGGCAGAAGAAATTCTCCAAGAAAAAAAGATTGAAAAACTTCCTGTCGTCGATGCTTCAAACAAACTTATCGGTTTAATCACATACAGGGACATAATCAAAGTCAAAACACATCCTGATTCTTGCAAAGATTCATTCGGACGTTTGCGTGTGGCAGCAGCTGTAGGCGTAACAAACGATACCCTGGAGCGCGTAAAAGCATTGGTCGATGCTGGAGTTGATGCCATCGTGATTGATACAGCGCATGGGCATTCGCTTGGGGTTGTTGAAAAATTGAAAGAAGTAAAAAAGGCATATCCAAATTTGGAGATCATTGTTGGGAACATCGCAACGGCCGAAGCAGCACTTTATCTTGTAGAAGCGGGTGCCGATGCCGTTAAGGTTGGAATTGGACCTGGCTCCATTTGTACCACGCGAATCATTGCTGGTGTAGGAGTTCCTCAGTTGACCGCTGTAAACGATGTGGCTCAGGCCTTAGAAGGTACTGGAGTGCCCGTTATTGCTGATGGTGGTATTCGATACACAGGCGATATTGTGAAAGCCATTGCAGCAGGTGCTGACACGGTGATGGTCGGTTCAATGTTTGCCGGAGTTGAAGAATCTCCCGGTGAAACCATCATTTACGAAGGAAGAAAATTCAAAGCATACCGCGGAATGGGTTCTGTAGAGGCCATGCAAAAAGGATCAAAAGACCGCTATTTCCAAGATGCCGAAGATGACATCAAAAAATTGGTTCCAGAAGGAATATCCGGTCGAGTTCCCTTCAGAGGAAAATTGAATGAGGTCATGTACCAAATCATTGGTGGACTTCGCGCTGGCATGGGGTATTGTGGAGCACCTGACATCAATCACTTGAAAGGTTCAAAATTCATACGTATTACTTCCGCAGGTATGCGAGAATCACATCCGCACGATGTCACTATTTCTCGCGAGGCACCAAACTATAGTATTAAATAAAGGTTGAAAAAACCATTGAATTGCATAAACGACTAAATTCAAAACTGTTGAAATAAATAAACCAAATTATGAAAAAACACCTTTTGATCATCGCTGCTCTAATTGTGAGCATTTCGACTTTCGCGCAGGAAGATCCAATCCTGATGAAAATTGACGGACACCCGGTGACGAAGTCAGAATTCTTGCAGATTTATTTAAAAAACAACCCCAATCCGAAATATGACAAAGCATCCATCGATGAATACATGGAGCTATTCAAAAAATTCAAATTAAAGGTTGCTGAAGCAGAAGAATTGGGTTATGATACTATTCCGAAGTTGAAAAAGGAATTGGACGGCTACAGAAAGCAACTTTCCCTGCCCTATTTGATTGATTCTGCGAAGAACGAAGCACTTGTTCGAGAAGCATACGATAGAACACGCACTGAATTACGCGCCTCGCACATTCTAATCACTTGTGCAAGCAATGCGTCACCTGCAGACACCCTTGCTGCCTACAACCGCATCATTGGCTTGAAAAAGCGCATTGAAAAAGGTGAAAGTTTCGCTTCTGTCGCTCGTGGTAAAAGTGGTTCAGAAGACCCATCTGCTGTCAATAATGGTGGGGATCTTGGTTATTTTACAGCTTTTCAAATGGTATATCCATTTGAGGATATGGCTTACAATACACCGGTTGGAAGCATTTCCGAGCCTTTCCGCACACGATATGGATATCACATCGTGAATGTCACCGATAAACGTTCGGCTCGTGGAACAATTAAAACCGCCCACATCATGGTAGCTGTTGGGAAAACTGCAGCTGAAGAGGATGTATTGAACGCTGAGAAGAAAATCAATGAAATCTATGCAAAGCTTCAAAAAGGAGAAAAATTTGAAGACCTTGTAAAAAGCTACTCAGACGATCCAAGTTCAGCAGAGAAAAATGGCGAATTGCCTCCTTTTGGAACAGGAACAACGACACGGATGGTTA